>CBDVDL010000069.1:0-8429 GCA_965372735.1 uncultured Alphaproteobacteria bacterium
AACCGTTCGACAGAAAGGGCAAGGGGCTTCAGCCCCGTGTGTTTATCGTACCAGAGAGTCTGGATCTTTTCAAGGGGCTGAAGCCCCTTGCCTGAATCTTTATGGTTTCGCCGAAGCAGGTTCAGCGCAGATTCCTGCGTGCAGGGTTGCGGAACGCGGGAGCGTCCCGCCTAGTGAATAGAAATATGAGCAATAAATCCGGGCACGCACCATGCGTGCCCGGATAGCTCACCGTAACAAATTTTCTAATGCTCGCTCAGATAGTATGGATGCAATGGAAATTGATGATGAAGAAATTCGCCTGTTTACTTTTTTGTTTGCTCCTGCCGCTAAGCTTGTTCGCGCAGGAACGAGACATCAGCAGATTGATTGATTGTCCGACAGCGGCTACGCTTAAGCACGGCGAGCTTGACTGTCGCATGAATCTTTTTGCAGGTGGGGGAGTGTGCGCGGGGGCGGATGTGGCGATTTTGCCGGGTCTGGACATCGGCCTCTATTACGGCGCGAACGACCTCATCGGTTACCATAAAGTTCACGAATTTAAATATCCGGGTGCGTCGGTTTCCTATCGTTTTTTAAACAGAAACGAGTGGGCACCGGCTCTCAGCGCCGGATTCAACATGCAGGGAAACGGTCCCTTTTATGATCCCGGCTTGAGAAAATACGAGCGCTTCCAGATGAAAGCGAAAGGATTCTGGGTCGCCGCGTCAAATCTTTTTAATGTCGAATACATCGGAATTATCGGCGCGCATTTCGGGTTGAACTGGAATTTTTTCGAGAACACGGACGACCGAGATCCGTCGCTCTACATCGGTTTCGATAAATGGATTTTTCCACAATTAGGAATCATCACCGAATATGATGCCGCGATAGATGACAACAGCAGCCGCGCGTTAGGGCGGGGAAGAGGCTACCTGAACACCGCGCTGCGCTGGCGAGTCGTCAAACCTTTGACCGTCGAATTTGTGCTGCGCGACCTGCTGAACAACAACAAATTCAATACAACACCTTCCCGCGAACTCCGCCTCTCCTACCGTATTCAATTATAGCCTGCGGTGTTGTCCGCCAATCGGCGGATTGCAGCCGACCCATTTTCCACTATAACATATCTTATAACCGTGGAGCGGTATTCTTTTCCATTGTATAAACAGATGGAAGTTGGAAAGGAACCCCCTGTTATCCCCCTACTGAAGTAGGGGGATGCGCACTTGATTCTTCCCCTACTTCAGTAGGGGAAGTTAGAAGGGGTTTCTTCTTTTCTGCGGTAATTGTTTCCGTGACGTGATGATTTTACTGCGTTGCTGTCGCCACTCGCATTTATAGTACGAAATTTTTCACCGAAGCGCCGCCTCTATTTCCCCTAAGACTCCCCCGTCTGTTTCTATCCGCATTCTTTTTTCCAGCACACGTTGCCCGGCTTCTGAAAATCGTCCCAACGCCCACGCCGCATGTCCGCGAATCAGCGGTTCGTCATCATTCAACAGTTTCTCCAAAGGAGCAAGTGCCTCCACCGCTCCCCAATTCCCCAGTGCAATCGCAACATTTCTCAAAAGCCCTCGCCGTTTTGTGCGCAACACAACCGTCCCGGTAAAACGTTTCTGAAACTCTTCTTCTGTTAAATGTGCGAGCGAAATCAGCTCCGGCGCGCCCATTTCCGAAGGATTACTAAAGTCAGCAATTCTCGTTTCCTTTGCGAATGTTCGATTCCACGGACAGACAAGTTGACACTCGTCGCATCCGAAAATTCGATTTCCGATGAGCGGTCTGAATTCGCGCGGAATCGCGCCTTTATGTTCGATGGTCAGGTATGAAATGCAGCGCCGGGCGTCAAGCACATAAGGCCGCAAGAGAGCTCCGGTCGGGCATGTCTTTATACAGCGTGTGCAGGTGCCGCAGGAAATGTTAGGGGGATTTGAGCGAGAGGTGAGTTCGATATTCGTAATAATAACACCGAGGAAAAAATACGATCCCCGGCGCGGATGAATCAAACAGGTGTTCTTTCCAATGAACCCAAGACCGGCGAGTGAAGCGAAATCGCGCTCCATCACAGGTCCTGTATCGACGTAGGCAAGGTTGCGGCTTCCGGGCGTCAGCGATTTGATAAAGCCGGACAGCTTTTCAAGGCGCGACAGCATCCAAGGATGATAATCCTTCCCGCAAGCGTAGCTGGCGATGATGCCGCGTGACGGATCGTGGCGAACAGCTTCATCAAGTTCACCGCCCGCGTAATCTGCTCCAACGACAATCACACTTCGCGCATCATCGAGAAGTGAGCGCACGTCGCGTCGGCGTTCATTGTGAAGATAGCTCATCGCGCCCGCCATCCCGGCGTCCAACCAGCGCTGGAAGGCGTCGAAATGTACCGGCGTTAACCGGGTCGTAATGCCGACGATGTCGAACCCGAGTTGCCGGGCTCGCGAAAGAATGTCACCCGTCATTAAAAAGAAGCCGTGTTTATTTTCGGTTACGCTTCTTGAAGGGGCATGTCCTTTTCAGTTGCGATGCTGCGGAGCGTGTGATTCAAAACACTGATCCATTCATCGGCGATTTCGGTCAAGTCGTATTCCAATCCATCCGCGAGCGTGACGTAGTCGCCGGAAGCTTGTGCTTTATACATCGTGTCCAAGAGCGGCAGCAGTCTGGGATTCGAACTTAGTAGAATTTCCCGCAGGGATTCCGTGTGCGATTCCACACCCGGCAGACGCGATGCCGCACTCATTCCGGTCAGAACGAGCTGCAAATCATCCAGGCACCGAGCCAACTCATTGTTCGCCGTCGCTTCATCGCCCAAGCGAAAAGCGGTCGCTGTCGAGGTTAAATCATTTCGCAGGCTTTGCAGGAAATCGCGCGTGTCGGTGAGACTGCTCGCCAAAAGATACCTCGGTTCTTCGACAATCAGGTCAAGACGCTCCATTTCCGATGAATGTTGGAGCCACGCTTTTTCGCGGGCGGAATCCGTTGTGAGCACGTCCTTGTCAACAGCGATGGATGTAATCACCTTTCCGTTTTTGGAAATTTCATCGCGAAGTTGATCCAAAATCTCGCCGACCGTTTCCGGAAGTGATTCCAACTGTTCCAGTTCAAGTTCGTTCAAGAACACCTTCATGCCAGTCTTCCTTTCTACTTTTTTCCCTTGGGAAATGTTCCCCCGCCGACTTGCAAATTCGACGGAACGACCGTGCCTTGAGTTGTCGGTGCGGCCTGGCGGAGTGTCTGGTAAATCAAATTTTGAAATTCGATGCGGCTTCGCTTAAAACCGGGAGAATTCACGTTCGCCAGATTATTGGCCGTAGTGTAAGGGTGGGATTTATGTCTGAACGTCAACAGGCGATTCCATTTTTGAAGGGGTCGCGTCTTTCGTAAGATGCCGCAGGTGAATACGCGGAAAGATGGAAAGAACCTGAACCATAATCGGTTCGCTGGGAGTCACGGCTCGCTCCGTTTCAGTGACTAACAGATGGCCTTTGAGTGCGATGAGTATGCGCTTGGGACCTAAGAGCCGTTTCACCTTTGCAGTGAGAATTTCGCCCACGTGCATCGGAATAGGTTTTCTCAAAATTCTCATTTCAATCCGGTTTATGCGTTGAAATCCAGAATCAGCTTAATTTCATCCTGACTCATTTCAAGTTCTTGAGCGATATCGGCGATGGATTTTCCTTGCTTGGAAAGTTCGACGACACGCTTGGCTCGCCGTTCCACTGCCGATTCTTTCAGCGCCTCGACTTCCGCAGGCTCGGGGAAAGGAGGTTCTTCCACAGGCTCGAGTTTTTCCGGAACAGTCTGAGCAGGAGGAGTCTCTTTTTGTTTCGTCTCAGTTGTCTCTGCAGCGACAGCTTTGTCGACAGCTTCCCGAATATTCTGGGCATATGTCATCATCTCGTCTGCCTGTTTGTGCGGATGGCGCTTCTTCCGCCACCCAATCACAATCGAGAGCGCGAGACAAAACGCGTAGCCTATCATCCCGGCCAGGAAGGCAATCAGATAATCAAGCTTCAGCCACGGGACAATCACGTGAGCGGGTCCGGGTACGATGATTTCTGGTGTTGTAATCTGAACCTCTGAGGCAAATTCGAGTGGGTTGCCTGTTAGAGACGCATAGATAGCCGCTTCCTGTTCTGCTTTTGCGCTGTCGCCTGCAGCGGCGAAATAGAAGGCTAATATGGCGTGGATTTTCGCATCGTTGATTTCTTCAAGTGGGAGAGAGGTTTCAGCGAATTTCGTCGGGAAAGGTCGGTCGCCGGGAATATATTCCGGTTCCTTTTCCGCAGGTTTCACGGCCTGTTTGGGGTGAAAATCTATGGCAATTCGGCTGGGATCACCCTCTATTTTCATGACACTTGCCGAGACGCTTTCGCGGAGATGGATGTCAAGTGTGAAAGGAAGTTCGCCGCCGCCGGAGGCGTGAGCGTATTTAATCGTCGCCATTTTATCGGGAAGTTTGGCGGCGCAAAATTTCTGAGAGACGGTTAATTTCCCTAAATGAATTCGGAGATGTTCAGGCTCAATCGTCTCAACCCGGCAGTCCACCGGCTCGGAGAGTTCAATGACAATGCGATCATAATTCGTATGCGTTCCATAGCGAATTCCGTAAATCGTCGGTGCCGTCGTTGTAGCCGACGCGATTCCCAACGCGAGCGCCAGAAATATAAACACGTATAAATGATTCGCTTTCATAGTTAAACTCCCTTTCCAAGCGACGCTTCAATTTGGAAACTTGATCAGCGCCTTCAGACGGATTGATGCGTTCCTGATTCTCCAAAATTCGAATCATGGAAAGCCTCTTGATTAAAACTTAATCCTGTCGCTGACGGAGTCGCGAACGTAGATTGAGGATGGCTTTCGTATGAATCTGAGACACTCGCGATTCGGTCAGCCCCATAATCTCGCCAATTTCCTTTAGCGTGAGTTCTTCGTAGTAGTAGAGCGCGACAACGAGCTTCTCCTGCTCGGGAAGCTCTTTAAGAAAATCCACCATACGTTCCTGAAGTTCGGCTTCCTCCACGCGCTCATCCGCCGGCTTTTCCAGTTCGTCGGCGGTTAGATCCCCCAAGGTGGATGTGTCTCCACGTGAATTCCAAAATGTGTCATCCAAAGAAAGCAGCGTTGTGATGTTTACTTCTTCGAGCAGTTTGTAGTAATCTTCGAGCGAAAGGTTCATCTCGTGAGCCGCTTCATCTTCGTTCGGAACTCGTCCCAGTCGATACGTCAGGTTTTCAAAAGTCCTCTCGACTTTCCGCGCTTTCTGCCGCACGGAACGCGGCACCCAATCCAACTCTCGCAGACCATCGACCATCGCACCGCGAATCCGGGTGGAAGCATACGTTTCGAATTTGGTTCCCATATCCGGATTGAAATTATCCACAGAAGACAGCAAACCGAGAACGCCGGAACTGATGAGGTCCTGAAGGCGAACCGAACGCGGCAACGAACCTAAAAAATGCGTCGCAATGCGCTTGACCAGAGGCAAATAATTCAGAAGCAAATCCTCGCGCAGCGCAGGGTCTCGCGTCTGTGTGTAGGCTTCCCAGCCGGCGGATATATTCGTCGTTGCCTTCATCGTATGATTACTTAACCTGCGCATTTCATCCTTGAGCATCTCCAGTTCGTAGCGACTGCGGCGGTCCCTCGTCAGTCTCTCTTTGTTGGGTGACATTGCTGTCAAGTTGTTGGGCAAAATCAGGGCCAGTGGTAGAAATTGGCTCCACCTCGTCTTCTGCAGCCGCCGTCACCTCAATCATCTCCGACGGCGGAATTCCTATCCCAGGGGAGCCAATTTCCGGCACAGACATGAAGTATCTCCTATGCGTTAGGTCATATCATAGAGTTCGCGGAATTCCCGTCCGGCTTTTCGGGGTCCGCATAGATGCCGATAAAGCGCATACGTCGTTCGAGATACGGTCTGTTCTCGCCCGCACCGAACACAGATGAGAATCGGAGCGGGTTTGCGAATCTTTTGCGCAGGGCGCGGGACCCAGTTTTGACAGCCGCACGTACAGCGCAGTTTTCCTTTGGATGACGTCTGTTTCATACTATCTTAAAACTTCAGTTAGTTACTCTTCATCTATTTATTTAACTTTGAAGAAAGAGCAGTCTTTCTCTCTCATTGGCTGCCCAAGGGTAAAACTTGCCTTTACGCGATCCAAACGTGGCGAGCATAACCTAAGTACGGGAATTCGACATCAACACGCTGCCTTACAGAAGGCGTTGCGGCCTCCTGCAGATTTCAATGACATCTCTTAATAACAATTATCGTGCCGATACAGAAAAACCTCATATTCCGCTATAAGAATATCTTTTTCAAGGGGTGAAAGTCCGTTCAAAAGGAAGGAATCGTCCTGTACATACCACATTTGCTGGAAGAAATTTCCTATGCAACTGCTTGCAGTTTTTTAATCTCTTCCTGCAGTTTGCGATAGACTATATTACATCGCATCCCCAACCAGTAGCGCCGGACGGCAGTGCGCTTCGATTAATAACCGGTAGCTGCAACTAAGAGCAAAAAAAACCGCCGGACTAAAAAGTCCAGCGGCTAAAAGATTTGTATCTATACAAGAGCAAGCGCTACACAGCAATTCCCTCCGTCCGATATTCCCGCAGTTTATTGCGAAGCGTCCGGATAGAAATCCCTAACATCTCTGCTGTCTTCGTGCGATTACTATTGTTCTCTTCTAACGTCTTGAAAATAGCCATCCGCTCAATTTCACGCAGTGTGATCGGGAGGATTTCTCCTGCAGGAACAGTAAAGCCCGGTATGCTTGCACTTTCCTCCATAAACAGATGTTTCGGAGCAATCTGTCGTTCCATGCACATAATCACCGCGCGTTCGATTTTATTCTCAAGTTCTCGAACATTTCCCGGCCAGGAATAGTTCATCAGAACATCGAGCGCCTCTTGGCTCAGTGATTCGATAGGACGATTGTATTCTTTGGCGTAGATAGAGAGAAAATGATTAATCAGAAGAGGAATATCTTCCTTGCGCTCCGAAAGCGGCGGCACAAAAATCGGACAGACGTTTAGGCGGTAGTAAAGATCCTCTCGAAATTTCTCTTCCCGTAGAAGAGTTTTTAAGTCGCGGTTGGTCGTGGCAATAATCCGGGCATTCGTCTTCATCGTTTCTCGGCCGCCCAGACGTTCAAATTCTTTTTCCTGCAGAACGCGCAGCAGCTTCGCCTGCATATTGGTACTCATCTCGCTGATTTCGTCGAGCAGCAGTGTGCCGCCGTTTGCCAGACCGAAGCGTCCTTCAACCGTCTTAATCGCCCCGGTAAACGCGCCCTTTTCATGTCCGAAAAGTTCGCTTTCCATCAGCGTGTCGGGCATAGCGGCGCAGTTGATTTTGATGAAAGGACCCAAACGATTCGGGCTGTTCACATGAATCGCCCGCGCGACAAGTTCCTTGCCCGTGCCGCTATCCCCCTGAATGAGAACGCTGGCTTTGGATGAACTGACCATCTCCAGCGTTTCATAAAGCTTCAACATCTTGGGACTCGCTCCAATGATGTTATCGAATCGGAAGCGTGTTCCAAGCTGTTCCTTCAGGTGCTTGTTTTCATAGACGAGATCGCGGTACTTGAACACCTTTTCAACACAGAGGAGGAGATCATGTGGCGCAAAAGGTTTCTGTACGTAATCATAGGCTCCTTCACGGATGGAGGTAACCGCATCTTCAATCGTACCATAAGCGGTAATCATAATGACATCCGTTGTCGGGTAGGTCTGTTTGATATGCTTCAGGAGTGTCAGCCCGCTCATCTTCGGCATCTTCACATCACTGATGACAAGATCAACCGGATATTTCGCAAGTGTATCCAGCGCACTCTGTCCGTCCGGAAATGCAACGACTTCGAGATGTTTACGACGTAACGTTTCGCAAATAAAATCCCTCATATGAAATTCATCATCCACAACCATAACACGATTTTTCGACATAAGATGCCCTCAGAATTTAAAATGAATAGATTCTAATACGATTTTCATTTCCCCACGTTTGAATGACGAAAAAATCCTCTAATTTCATCTTCGCCGCGGCATGGCGTTAGCGTGCCCGAATACTCGCAGAGTCGGGCTAAACCTAAATTCGCCGTGGTGTATGTGTCATGCGCCCGGAACATATTCCGCCGAGCCGGGTCGTCTGCCCCGGCCGCAATTCTAAAAACACGGACAATCCGATAGGAAAATCACTAAGATATGTTTAGTAGCTCCCCTACAGTCAATATACCTGTAACCCTTGCCTGGTGCGGGTTTCCGGGTTTTTTTAATCTGGGAAAACGGCACCAATATAACCAAACTTTTTGGCTTTGTCAAGAACTTTTTGCCCAGGAAATAATTACCGGCTGAGCGAGGATATAGCTTGATGTTGTGCGCGTTATTTGGTAAGTTTATATAGATTAAGGAAAGCAAAGTCGATGGAATCACGTTACATCCGCATC
>CBDVDL010000070.1:0-8340 GCA_965372735.1 uncultured Alphaproteobacteria bacterium
CGGCTGCGGGTTTCCTTTCAAGAAGACTTCCGTTCCGAGCGTTCCCATATCACCGGACGTTCTCCACGTAGCCAACTGAAAAATCCCACAAGAAACGCCACGTTGAGAATCGTGAAATGATATATCAGAATCAAACCCGGTAGATGAATTCCAAACCGACTTAGAAACCCCGCAAGTAATCCGCCTGCATACCAGACAATCTGGAACCAAAAAACAACTTTGTAAAAGACAATATGCTGGAGCAGCAAGCTTCCAAAAAGAATCGCCGGAAGAAGAAAAGGTGATATCCAGCGCAGTATCTTATGCGAAAATAATGTATAAGAGGTCGGTCCGTAACGCGGATGAATCATATAACCCATTCGCGCAAGCGTTTGAAAATTCCCTTTCCCGATACGGACTCTCCGACGGAACTCTTCGCTCAGCGAGCCGCTCGTTTCTTCGTGGGAAAAGGCTTCGGCTTCAAAAACGACACGCTTTCCCTGTTCAACCGTCTGCAATAGGGTCACGACATCGTCTAAGCTGCCGTCATCCAAATAGGTACGAAATAAATCCCGGCGAAGCGCATAAAATCCACCAAATGCTCCCGTCGTTCCGCCAAGATTGCTTTCCAGTGTTTTTAAGTAAATCTCGAACTTCCGGTACAAGTTCTCTCCGCGCACCTCACGGACTCCCGCAGGGGGAATCATATCCTGTCGCCCGCAGACGGCTCCAACAGTTGGGTCTTCGAAATGCCTAATTAATTTTCGTACGGCATCCCTTTCAAAGAACGCGTTGGCATCGGTAAAAAGGAGAATTTGACCCTGAACGTTCTCAATCAGGCGATTCAAGACGCCAATCTTACCTGAGCGGCGTTCCATTTCAAAGAAACGAACGCGCGGATCCGAATTCTCTCTGACGATATCCGCTGTGCGGTCACTGGAACAATCCGAACCGATCAGGACTTCCAGTTTATCCGCCGGATAATCAACCGCGAGGCAGTTTTCAATCTTGGCGGCAATCGTCAGTTCTTCATTGTAAGCGGGCACCAGAATCGAAATCTTCGGCCACTCGGACGGTTCTTCCGGGGGGGTGGGCGCGCGACCGGCAAACAGCAAGAGACTCAGCGGATAGAAGATATAGGTATGGGCAATACCCGCGAATCCAATCCAGAAAATTATCCCGCCAACAATTTCAAGCACATTCTTACCCTCGCAGACTATCCGCGAGATTCACATCTATCGCTCTCCGCAGGCGATAGAAGTTCAGAATAATCGCTAACGCCACCGCGGCTTCGGATGCGGCAACAACAATAATGAAAAGAGCGGCGATTTGCCCGTCAAGGTTCGTCGTGGTAAATCGGGTAAACGCGATAAAATTCAAACCGGCCGCGTTAAGAATGAGTTCCACACCCATCAGAATCTTCACGAGATTCTTGCTGGTCATGACCGCGATGAGGCCGAGCACGAAAAGAATAATCCCAATTGCCAGATAAATCGTTAGATTATTCATGGTGACCTCTCTTAGTGCGCGCAAGCCAAACCGCCCCGATTAGCGCGATCAGCAAGAGCATCGAGGCCATCTCAAACGGAATGAGATACTGGGTAAGCAGCGACACGCCGATAATTTCTGTCGTTGGAGTATCCGGGCGCGGCGCTTGCGTCCACGGAGTGGCGAGTACCACTCCAAAAAGCACTCCCGCCAGCACAACCCCCAACACCGCCGCCGCGAAACGCTGATGCGATTGCTCGAAATATTTCGAATCCATGACCCGTTGCGTGAGCAAGAGACCAAAGATAATCAGAATCAGGATTCCCCCGACATAAATCAGCAGTTGCGTCACCGCCAGAAAATCCGCATAGAGAAACACATAGAGCGCCGCGACTCCGCAGAACGTGAAAAGCAATCCGAAAGCGCTGTGAAGGATGCGCGGCGAAAATACAACCACCGCCGCCGATACCACCGTCAGCAGAGCAAAAACAACGAAGAGTATTTGGGCGAATAGGGATGATGCTACATTCATGAGGATGAATCAGATTGGTTTGGTTTCTTCGGAGCAGATTCAGATGCTTTGGCTTTTTCCGCGGCGGCTTGCGCTTTGGCGGCAGCGGCTTTCGCTTTCGCCTCGCGGTCAGCTTCTCTCAGCGTCTCCACCTCGTCCGATGTCATAATCGAGAAATGATAAATGAGGTCTTCGCGCGTCAGCTTCATCGCTTCGTAATCCGGATCAAAATGAATCGCGCCCGTCGGACAGGGAGGAGTGCAGAGTCCGCAGTAAATACATTTGGCGTTATCCACATCGAACTTCAAAACGTGCAGGCGTTTCTTCGTGCCGTTGGAGGTTTCCCCCAAATCAACACCGGCCTGCGCCTTGAGCACGTCGATGGTAATCGCTTCCACCGGACACGCTCGGACACACGCTCCGCATCCGGTGCATTCATCGAAATCCATTTGAATGCGAAGCCGGGCCCCCTCAGGCATCGGCCACCGCTCATGAGGATACTGGAGCGTTACCGCCGGCTTGAACCGATACCGGATGGTCACACTCATCCCGATGAGCGTCGATGAGATGCCCTTCCAAAGCTGTCTAAAATAATTTTCTTTCAGCGCTGTTCGCATAAGATGCTCATTCGTGTGTCGAAGCCTACTTGACCCAAAGCATCCAGAAGGAAACGACAATAAGGTTTAAAAATGAAAACGGTAAAAAGACCTTCCAGCAGACTCCCATGAGCTGGTCCACGCGCAGACGGGGCAACGTCCAGCGCAGCCACATCTGGATGAACACCAGCACCATACTTTTGCCGAGAAACCAAATCGGCCCTGGGATAAATGTCAAAAACGGCAGCGGCGAACTCCAACCTCCTAAGAAAAGCGTCGCCCCTATCGCCGATACGATAAACAGGTTGGCATATTCCGCCATGAAAAATATCGCATAGCGCATCCCGGAATATTCCGTCGCGTAACCAGCCACGAGTTCCGATTCCCCTTCCGGTATATCAAAGGGCGTTCGATTCACTTCCGCTACACTCGCCCAGAAGTAGATGATAAATGCGATAAGACCAAACGGAGGCGCTTGGAGAAAATTCCAGTTCCAGAAACCTCCCCCTTGTGCCGCGACCAGAGTTTGCATCGAGAGCGAACCGGCCATCACCGCGGGAACCAGCAGCGAGAGCCCTATCGGAATTTCATAACTGATAATCTGAGCCGCCGACCGCATTGCTCCATAGAGCGACCATTTATTGTTCGACGCCCAGCCCGCCATCAAAATGCCAATCGCGACAATAGAAGAAATCGCAATGACATAATACAGGCCAACATTCAGATCTGCACCGATAAGATGCACTCCGAAGGGAATAACAACAAACGCTCCCAAGGTCCCGACGAAAATGATGTACGGCGCCAGGCGGAACAGAGGTTTGTCAGCCTCCCCCGGAATGATATCCTCTTTCGTCAGAAGTTTTATCGCATCGGCGACGGTCTGAAGCCATCCGTGAAAGCCTCCCGTTTCCATCGGCCCCAGACGATTCTGCAGCCAACCGGAAAGCTTCCGCTCAAACCAGACGGCAAAAAGCGCAAAGAGAAAGAGAAAAGAAATAATACCGACAAGATAAGCGACGGTCAGGAGGATGTCCAGCATAAATTTCTCATGGATGAACGGAACTATTTGCGTTTCGAAAGGTCGTAGTAGCGCTTCCCTATCGGCGTCTGAGGTGCAAGCTTCTTCGTGACGTCGAAAACGGAATCTCCCGCCGCCAGACGATTGAAAGCATGGCGAAAGATTTCCGGCGCGTTGACCGTTCGATCATTATAATCCGTGACAAGGATAAGTCCCTGCACGGCATAAAGAAAAAGCAACGTGGGCAATCCGGCGGTTCGATACATCGTCATCGGGAGCGCCCAATCCGCGTCGCCTCCCTCGCGAAACTGCTGCGGAAACGAGCGACTCTCGAAAACCTGCGCGGGATCGGCTCCGATACAAATTTGTTCGCAAGCCTCTAAAAGCGAGTGTCGCAGCTCAGGCCGCGCTTTAGTCTTCAGCAAGAGATCCGTGAAAAGGTCGCTGTTGCGCGGCTTCGTTTCCCGGTGATTCCACTGTACCACCAACCGATAGATATTTTGAGCGGGAAGGTGAGGATGGCGGCGTTCGGCGTTATCAATGGAAACCGCATCCGGCGCCAAATCATAAATCAAATGCCGCCCTGCCGTCAGTGATTCTGTCTGAGCTTTTAAATCGGAATAGCGCATTTTTTTACCGGTCCACTTCCCCTAAGACAATATCAATCGAACCTAAAATAGAAACGATGTCCGCAATCATCGCTCCGACACCGATTTCAGGAATAGCCGACAGCGACGTGAAGCAATTGGAACGACATTTTACCCGATACGGAATCTGTTTCCCGTCCGAAACAACATAGAACCCGAGTTCGCCGCGCGGCGCTTCCGTACGCATATACACTTCGCCCTCGGGTATCTTGCGGAAATTCTTCGGAATGGCTTCCTTCACGTCTCCTTCAGGAAGCCGGTCGAGCGCTTGCCTGATGATGCGCGTGCTCTGTTCCATCTCGCGAATCCGCACCATATACCTGTCCCAGCAATCTCCGACCGTGCCTTTTTCTCCGGTGCCGATACAGATATCAAAATCATAATTTTCATAGCCGCTGTAGGGTTCCGTCTTGCGCAGATCCCAAGCAAGTCCTGAGCCGCGCACGTTCGGCCCTGTCGCACCGTACGCGATGGCCTGCTTCGCCGTCATCACTCCGATATCCGCCGAGCGGTCGATAAAAATCTGGTTGAAACTGAACAGGTTGTTGTATTCGTCGATATGGGGCAGGAAATAATCGCAGAAATCGCGGCATTTCTCGACCCAGCCCGGCGGCAAATCGTGAGACAGACCGCCTATCCAGATATAATTGTAAAGCAGACGGCCTCCGCAGACATCTTCAAATAAATCAACAATACGTTCGCGCTCACGAAACCCATAGAGGAACGGTGTGAAAGCTCCGGTATCCAGCGCATAGGTGGCGAACGCTACAAGGTGAGACGCGATGCGATTGAGTTCGGCCATGATGACGCGAATCGTCTGCACGCGCTCATTCACCTCGATGCCCATAATCTTTTCCACCGCCAGCGCAAAACCGAGGTTGTTGTTCATCGAGGAGAGATAATCGAGGCGGTCGGTATAGGGAATGACCTGATTGTAGGGAATGGATTCGGCGATTTTTTCGAAACAGCGATGCAGATACCCGATATGGGGCGTGATTTTGACAACGACTTCGCCATCGGTCAGCAGCTCGAATCGCAGCACGCCGTGCGTCGAAGGATGCTGAGGCCCCATATTGAGGATCATATGATCCCCTTCAATAATGTCCACCTCTACCGCTCGAGAATCGAGCAGCTTTGCGCGGTCAGGGCCCAGCGGAATATCCATCTCCCGCGATGTCAACGCACCCGCTCCGGTAATTTTTGGATTCTCTTTTTCCATTTTGACAGCCGCCGCGGCATGCGTCTCGCGTGCCCGGCACAAATTCACTCCGTTCTTTCGTGAAACGGCATTATAGAACGATTATTCCCAGTCCAAAACCGGGGAATCTTTCAAGTTGTCATACGCCACTTTCAAGCCCCGATACTCCTCAGGAGCCTGATAATCCTTGCGCAGAGGATGGCCTTCCCAATCGTCCGGCAACAGGATGCGTCGCGGATCCGGGTGGTTTAAAAATTCGATTCCCACGAGGTCATAAGCTTCGCGCTCATGCCATTCGGCGGTGCGCCAGATTTGAGACACGGTTGGAACCTGCGGCTTTTCTTCCGGCAACGAGACTTTCAGCACCGTGCGATGGTTGTGCGTCATCGAGTGGATATGATACACCACCTCGAAACTCCCCTGCCGGTCCACACCCGAAAGACACATCAGGGAATCGAAACTGAGCTCGGGATTCTCTTTGAGATAAACGGCGACATCGGTGATGCGTTCCGCCGGAACCCGAATCGCCGACTCTGGTTGCGTCTCAACGAGTTCGAAACTCACATCGGGAAATTTCTTCTGTAAGGCTTGTAAAACTTCTTCTGTCGTCATTGTTTTCGCTTGTTAGAAAAAGCAGTTGATTGAGAGAGATAAAGCGTTCATTTTTTGAAAAGAGCACTAGTTCTGTGCACGCGTGTCTCACATATGGGCTTGTATCCATGCTTCAACCTCTTGCTCAGAGATGCCAAGATGCTTTCGAACATTTCGCGACATCTCTTGGGCAATGGCATCAGCCTCCTTGAGAGAATTGTACGTGGCTTGAAGTTCTTTGATCATTTTCTGGCAACCGGCGGGGGATTGAAGGTTATGAGCATGTTCAGAGAAAAAGTGGTGCATAAGGAAATTGCGCTTGTCTAAGTACTCGTTTAACATCTTTTCGAATTCTGGACGAATCACTAAATAAGACTTCAATTCACGGAGTAGCGCACCAAGGGTTTTTCTAGAGAGCTTCAAGTCAATATGATCCAGTTCATCTATAGTCAGATTAGGATTTGTTAGTCGATGATGCAATAGGATCAGGATGCACAACTCATACTCAAAACACTGTGCTGCGTATGCTGCACCCCCAAACCAAGCGAAAACTTCTTTTCGGAGTTCAGATTCTTCAGTCACGGTTACAATCCGGCAGTGTGCATAGAAACACTAAAGGCATTTTACCGGCAATTCTCATCAGTCGTTTAAATACAGACTCTGATTCGCGACATCCCGGACTTTCCGCCTAACTTAAATGATGAGGGGACTATGATGTCAATATTGACAATTTCTCATCGAGATTATCTACATCAGCTGGGAATAGTGGCAGTAACCTGAGCCCGTGTTTTTGCGCGAGAATGAATTTTTCGTCTGTCTTCTTATCATAATCGGTGTTTCCGGCCAGTCCAAAATATTCTATTCATATATCACCGACCTTCCAGTCTGCTCGTCGCAATCCCTTTGGATTCACTGCCGGATCTGCCGGATACTTGGGTTCCCGTTCATGCTTGATGCGATGCTTATACAACCAATCATCGATTTGTTGTTCATCAAGCGAATGACAAGCGTGGCCATCTTTGGCAAGACAACGGATTCCTCTTGAGGTTGCAACTACGCCGTCGGGTAAAGCACCGCTTTCAGCAAGGCCCTGAAACCAAGAACCAAATTTCTTCTTTACGTGCTCGATTCCACCCATTTGTGCATATATTCCGAAAATCCCGAGGCGATTCTGACATTCTAATCTAGATGTGAACGAATGGGTTCTCGGTGTTGCATCAGCGTTTGGAATGAAACCACATTCAGCAACAAATCTGGGAATAATATCCATCAATTCTGATTTCTTCGGTGTTTTCATTATTTCACAAGCGAAACAACAGAAATCGCTTGCGTCAGAGCCATAATATATCCAAGATGGAAGATCAACAGTTCTGAACATGCGAGCACAAAGTTGACACTCTTTAGCAACGCTCCGCTCGTTAATCCACGCATTCAAATCCTGAACATTCTTGCTGTTCTTGAGAACACTTAACAATGATTGCTCATAGATATGTGTTGCTATAATGTTTACGATTTCACTATCTGTGTTTGCAACGTAAACGTAAAAATCTGTTGCCTCAAAGAGTAGTTTCCGTATTTCATCGATGCTTATTGGCAATCCCCCATATTGTGTAGCAATCCTCGCACGAACCGAACCATCATTAAAGAAACTTCCTGCAAAGATTCCATGCTTATGAACAAGCGCTTGAATTCGGGCTTCCTCTCGTGACGGGGAGAAGTATTTGCATACCATTCGATTGAATTCCGAATCAGCTAACCTCGTTTTTTCATCTAACCATCGATCCAATATTGGCTTATCTTCCCACTCGAAGCTCTGGAGCTCAAGCAACTGTGATAGTATGTCATCATAAGTGTTCAGTCTGCTTTTATTATAGGCAGCATCAAATTGTATCAATTGTTTCTTAAAAGGAATCTGTGCCATTTCTTCAGAGTGAACTCGGCGACTTGGATACTTGACCGGTTTAAAAGGATATTGCTATTTAACAGAGAGCACGCTCACTTTATCTGAAACAGCACTAAGGTTCTTCGGGCAGCAGCGCTCCCTGACGCCCCAATTGAACCATCGTTAGATTCACCAAATCCGCGAGTGTGGAGACCTGATTGATGTTCAGCTCTCTATCGTGGGCTTCCTGCTGCGACGTTTCAGGAAAATGAAGCTCGATATGCTGCGTTGTACCTTGCTGCCGAAACACGATTTCCCACGCGCCCTTGCCGCGGAAAAAGATTTGTGTATCGGTTCGATTCGATGCCTGCATGCCTTCGGCTGTCTTCGCAAGATAGCGAAGCGCTTCCTCGAACGGCGCGAGTTCATC
>CBDVDL010000071.1:0-8226 GCA_965372735.1 uncultured Alphaproteobacteria bacterium
CGGGCCCCCGTCAATTCCTTTGAGTTTCAACCTTGCGATCGTACTCCCCAGGTGGGTCACTTAATGCGTTAGCGTCGGCACCGAAGGGGTCGAATCCTCCAACACCTAGTGACCATCGTTTACTGTGTGGACTACCAGGGTATCTAATCCTGTTTGCTCCCCACACTTTCGCGCTTGAGCGTCAGTAACCAGCCAGGAGACCGCCTTCGCCACGGGTGTTCCTCCCGATATCTACGCATTCCACCGCTACACCGGGAATTCCATCTCCCTCTCTGGTACTCAAGGGTGGCAGTTTCGGAAGCACTTGATACGGTTGAGCCGCACGATTTCACTTCCGACATACCACTCCGCCTACGCGCCCTTTACACCCAGTAAATCCGGACAACGCTTGCACCTTCCGTATTACCGCGGCTGCTGGCACGGAATTAGCCGGTGCTTACTTTAGGGGTACCGTCAGGCCCGCCAAATGGCGGGATGTTCGTCCCCCTCTACAGGAGTTTACGATGCAAAGCACCTTCATCCTCCACGCGGCGTTGCTGCGTCAGGCTTTCGCCCATTGCGCAATATTCCTCACTGCTGCCTCCCGTAGGAGTCTGGGCCGTATCTCAGTCCCAGTGTGGCTGATCATCCTCTCAGATCAGCTACCCATCGTCGCCTTGGTGAGCCGTTACCTCACCAACAAACTAATGGGACGCGACCTCATCCCGGACCGCCGAAGCTTTCAAACCCAAGGGATGCCCCTCAGGCTCAATATGCGGTATTAGCGCCAGTTTCCCAGCGTTATTCCCCTGTCCAGGGTAGATTGGTCACGTGTTCCTCACCCGTTCGCCACTAACCAAGCCATATTACTACAACTTGGTCCGTTCGACTTGCATGTGTTAAGCACGCCGCCAGCGTTCGTCCTGAGCCAGGATCAAACTCTCCATTGTAAAAATATGCGAATTTGTTTCTCGCTCTTGTACTAATTAAGGGTACTTGTAGTTCACCTGCCAAGCTCGTCAAGCTCTGGCAGGGCACACGCCTTCTTGTCAAAGAACAATCCTGTAACGAGAGTTCGGACACAAAGAAATCCTTCCCCCCATCCCCCTCGTTTCAGGCGAACCCTAATATATATAGAAGAAAGGTCTTTGTCAAGAGCTATGAAGCGAATTCTATCGATGCCGACCCGATGGACTTCGTAACATTTGCATGAGCATTATGCCTAATATCTTCTTTGATTACAAGATATTACACTTGTGAATCTAATCTCAAAACTAAAATTTCCTTTGAATATCTAAAGCCCGAATTAAAATTTTTTCTATTTATGCCTCCTCAGCCTCTCTTTGCTATGAGTTTACGGAGCCGCACCAACACCTCTCCGAAGGCACTTACTCAGGGAAATAACTCGCCGAGCCGGGTCGCTCAGACCTCGCCCGCAACAAATTCGCCGAGCAGCAATTATATCCTACGGCGCGACGCGCAATCCGATGTGCGATTCGGTCAGGAAATATTTGTTGCGGCCGATTTGGTTCAGCTCATGTACGAATTCCTGCAGCGTCTCCAAATCCGGATATTCCATGGCCGCCATCATCGACCAGCCTGAAGAGAAATGACAGTCGTAGGTGCCGAGCCATTTCACATCATTGGACGTCCATTTCTCTAAAATCGCGTGCTGTTTCTCTCGGTAGTCCGCGCGCTCCTTTTCTGTTAAACCATACCATGTGTCCCGTGGCCGCCAGAAAACGATTGCGCCAAACGGCGCCAGACTCTTCTTCGCCATGATTACCTCCAAAATATTCGTGTTATTTTATTAGCAGCATCTTTTGTACACCATGAAACTCCGCCGAGCGCATACGGCAGAAATAAATCCCCGAGGGCAAGCCACCCGCGTCAAACATCATGCTATGATACCCTGCCTCCCGCCAGCCTTCCACCAATACTTTAACTCTCCGTCCTAAAACATCGAACACTTCAAGCTCCACGAAAGCTCTTTGCGGCAAACCGAATTCAATTCGTGTCACCGCATTAAAAGGATTCGGGTAATTCTGATGGATACAGAATTCATCCGGAATGCCGATGTCGGTTTGACCGCCGGAGCTGACGACTTCGACATGCGCATGGTTGCTGGTGTCGCTTTCTCCGCCGGTGTAAGCCGCCACGACCCAGTAGTCATACTCTCCGGGCGAAGCGATTTCCATATAGGTTGTCTCGGCTACCGACTCCCGGAACTCGCCATCACGATAGACCTTATAGTGCGACAAACTAAGAATCGTCGCGTTTCCTTTGGGGGAAGACGTTTGCGGAATTCTAAAGGACGGCGGCGACCAGTTCAGCGTGACAAGACTGTCCTCGGCTGACCCTTCCAAATTGCGCGGCGGATCCAGTCGCCATAATTCAAAATTCACAATCGTCTGCTGCGCGCTGTCAACCACAATGTCCTGCAAACCCAGTTCATATCCCGGATAAATCGCCCGCACCCGGTAAGTGCCCGCAGCAACTGAATCCATTTCGAAATGCCCCGCACTATCTGGATGAACAAGATGGCAACCAAAAATAATTTCCGCCTCGGATATATCGGCAATCGGTGGAATCATTTCAACCGTTCCGGCCACACCTCCGAAAGCCTCCCATGCAATCGTGGTGAAACGAATTGCGGTTCCGGAATGAATCGGAAACGCGGTAAAGTTATAAACCGCGTCATAGACAATCTGCACTCCGGTCAGCTCATCAGGGCTTTCGATTCCGACCGTGCCGCCGTCATCTCTGTCATCGTAAAAATACTGAAAGAGTGAATACTGAAAAACAATTTCCCCATCGCAGGAAGGTGTCGCGCGCACCAGCGGATCGTAAAGAATAAGCTGGAATGTCACCAGAGAATCGGTTTGACGCTGCTGCGGAACGCCGTTGAATTCGATAAGGAATCGCCCTTCCGGTTCGTCATAATACGTTGAAACATCGCCGCTTACCATCACATCCATATCGTCCCAGAAAGGCGCAAGCATCGCTGCCGGGCCGTCCGGGTCGGGAATCGGGCTTTGCGTGGGGTCCGCTTCATCGGTGACACCCATCGCCAGATACCCATCCGCGCTGAGAGTTGCTTCTTCGAAATCCTGCCCATAGTAACGGAAAGCGAATGGCAGCGAAATCACCGCAAGAGAATCGCCGTGAGTAAACACAATCGCTTCGCCTGGACCGCCTAATGTTGGACTGATTTCCAGCCAATCATATTCAGCCGGCGCTTCAATGTCGTTTTGTTCATACGCAAGATAACCATAGGTATCGGGTGCTGTGGGATTAAATCGAAAATCAGATAGATGGAATTCGACAGGTACAACCTGCGATTCCTGAACAAAAACCGTCGTGTCATCACGGCTCCCTTCATAGTCCGCCACGACTTGATAAACAGCTCCTCCCGGCGCGTCAAGATTAAAATAGCCCGCTGCATCCGTTTGCACCGGCGGAAGAGGTGTTTCTGTCAAAGAAATCCAAGCGCCGCCGACAGTTCCACCGTCCATGTTAAAGACATAACCTTCCAATGTCCCGGCGATAGCAGTCGATAAATCGAAATCCTGCATAACTTCCGGCACATCTCCCACGACAACGACCTGTGTATCGGGTACGTAGCCGTAAATCCATGCGCGCAGCAAGTATGTGGAATCACGCAACACAGGCAGATGATATACGCCATCGTCTCGCACATTCACGAACGATTCACTTCCCGCAATCTCGACACGCGCTGTCAGTGGTTCACTCGATTGCGAATCACGAATTGTGCCGTTCACCAGAGCCATATCCAAGTTCAATGCGACATTCCCCGCTACCCCAAACGTTTGTGTTTCGCTTCCCGGCAATAAGCCGCCGACATAAAGAGTCCACGCGCCCGGTTCCGGCGCATCCACATGGACGCATTCAACGACATTCATGCTGTCAATTCCCGTCCCCGCAGGCAAAGATGGAAACGCGGGAGCCAAAATCCATGGCCGATAAGTTTGCAAACTCGGCGACACCAACCACAAATCAAGATTATTCACCAACGCGGGAATAACGTTGTATTCTCCGGGAACATCACTCCAAGCCAGTGCGATGTTCAATTCTGCGACTGTATCCGGAACATCAAACTCTTGCAAAAAGGTCTCCCCTACCGCAAGTTCACCCTCGATGAAACCGAGATGCAAAACGAAATCGATCGCTTTCTGAATATCAAGAATACCGTAGCCGAATTCAAAATCCGGTCCTGGATTTCCCACATCTTTCGCGCTCGCGACAAAAAGAGCTTTCACTGTTTCAGGAAGTGGAGTCTGCGCATCCGGCAGCATGCGATGCCCTTGCTCCAAAAGAAGCGCGATGCAGCCCGAAACCACCGGCGTCGCCATGGATGTCCCGCTATTGCCATGATAACTGTTGTCTAAATAGGTAGAATAAATTCCCACACCCGGAGCGCAAATTTCGGGCTTGATTCGGCCGTCGTCGGTCGGGCCCCACGAACTGAAATCCGCCATGTCATCAAAATCATCCGACGCGCCGACGGTGATAATATTCTTTGCTCCGGCGGGAACCCCCATCGTTCCGTAGTTGTCACCGCACCGACCGGGAGGTATCCCTGCCGTGCGTTCGTTGCCAGCCGCGAAAACGACAATAAAGGGTTGTCCCAGGGAATCCCCCCGAACAATCGCATCTAAAAGCTGCGATGTCGTTTCGTAGTCTCCCTCCCATTCGCAATCGTAGCCGTGCGCCGCGACGTTGGAACTAAGCGAGTTATTCGCTATTTCAACACCGTAGGAGGCAATCGCTTCCTCGTAATTTTCCTCAATATCCTGCGGCGAGTCGTACAGACAATACGGGTCGCAGCTTTCATACCACATCGAAATCATGCTGACTTCTGGCGCCATGCCGCGATACAGGCCATCCGAATTTGCGCCGTTCCCTCCCAACGTTCCCGCTACATGTGTCGGATGCCAATCCGGGAAACCAGCCTCGCCAAAAACAACTCGATTGATGCTGAAATCGTTATGTGTCCTTTCCACCAACGCACCATCATAGACCAGCACCGTGACTCCTCTGCCGCGAAGATCATAAGGCAGCGCTTGGCACTCATCCGCGTACACACGCTGCCGCGCGATATCATTCGTTGGCGTCAGCGGTGGGGGCGTTTCCGCGATGAACAGAATGAAATCATAAGCCGCGAGTTGTTCAATTTGCTCGAGTCGCACCGCAACAAAAAGAACATGTGTCGAACGAAGTTCATCACCGACTTCGAATCCCTGCTCGGCAAGAAAACTTCGAGCACGATTCAGCTCAACATCTTTCATGATAGTCACGGCAAAGACGCGCCTGTCAGATTTGTAGTGACTCCAATCGCCAAAAACGCCTCGTCGAATTCGTGGATGGACTTTCGAGTCTGTCGGCAACGACCCCGCCCAACGCACGCCGAGCGCGCGAAGTCTATTTATATCCATTCCGACAGGAATAGACGCCATATAAGCACGGTCGGGAAAATAGTGAAGCAGGCGAATCCCGTTTGCCTCAAAACGCACGCGTTCGCCCTTTTGCAGATGCTCCTGAAGTTGAATCAACAGGTGAACGCGTTCGTTAAAAGCGCTGGAGGCATTCGAAGGCAAGGAAAACTCATCGGCGGGAGGAATGAACAAGCCGTTTCGAAATGCAATTTCATACGGCGCCGCAGCCGCGCGTAAAACAAAAAGAGCGCAGAAAGCCCCCACAAGAACAATAACTTGCTGAAAGCCTCGCCTACACTTCATCATAGCAATCCCAAAATCACCGAATTCGCCGAGGCAGATCCCCTGATCTGCCCGGAATGTCTCCACCTTGAAATATAATGAAGATGCCTTGCGTTTGCAAGGCACCGTTTAGAGTATCCATTTTATGATAAAGCTCACCGCAGCTTCATCGTCACGGAAATGCCGTCGCGCAAGGGAAGGATGCTGGTTTTGGCGTCGGGCAGTTCATAAAGCATCTTCGTAAAGCGACGGATAGCAACCGTCGAAGGTTCGTGATTATCTTCCCAGACGCGGCCTTTCCAGAGCAGATTGTCCGCGATAAACAAACCTCCGGGCGCGATTTTCGGCCACGATTCCTCGAGCGCGCGCGGGTAATCCTCTTTATGAATGTCTATCAAAATTATATCGAAGGGGCCCGGATATTCTCTGAAGATTTCGAGCGCATCGCCCACGCGAAATTCCAACTTCGAAATTTGATCGGCTTTGGTGAAAAATTTCTTGGCGAGCTCAGCGTTTTCTTTCATGTCATCGGTGCAGATAACTTTCCCGTCCGCTGGCAGAGCTCGCGCTAAATGCAGCGCGCTGAACCCGAAACCCGAGCCGAGTTCGAAGCATGTTCTCGCGCCAATCGCGCGCGCCATGAGCCCTAAATATTCTCCGACAAGCGGCCCGATAAACGCGAAGCCGCGCTCGATAGCAAGCGCTTCCATCTCCATTAATACAGCATCCCGCTCCGGCAGAATTTGCAGCAGGTATTCGTCCACCTGCGGCAATGCTGAATATTTCAAGTAACGTTCATCCATGATTTATTAGCTCCTTTTTGAAAACACAATCCGGTAGTGCCGCACGGCCGTGCGCTGGAATCGATTGATGCACCACGACAAACCAACATCATCTCATTTCAAGAACTTCTTGAAATTCCATGCGTTTATAATTTCCTAAAGCAACTATAACATAACGGCTTAATCAAAGTTGATTTATTATCTTTCCCGCACAAATGGCACTGATTTTCTGGATAATCCTCGTCTCCGTATTTCTTCCAAACATTGTAACACTCACGACAATAGGGAATCAAAGGGTCAAACTTTATAGGTTTATTGCAGCGAATACAATGTCCATCCAAATGTTCCTTCTTGGTACGGTTTACAGAACGCTTCTTTGTTGTCTTATCTGTTACTGCTTGGGATTCTTCGGTTACCATTAATAATCTTTTTATCTCCGCGCTGGCAGCTTCGTACAATTTCGTATCATCTTCTCTCGTAATATAGATACCCATTTCATAGTTATTTACTTGGGAGAACTCATACAAATTCATCGACGTAATAATCGCTTCCTTTTCATTTAGATAGCATTTTGCGTGAAGGTTTTTACAATACTTTATCATCACATTTTCAAGTGAATTCAGCCAGTTTTTCTCCGCTGCTTGAAGTTCATCTTTTCCATAGACAATCTTGATAGTAATTCCCGCTCTATTCTTTTCCTGCAACAGTTGCTTTAGCCTATCGTTGATCTTCACAAAAGGACTAACGAGCAACAACTTGTCTTCTGCATTCTTAATCAATTCCATAAGGTGATAGGTAATTCCTTCTGTCGTCAAGAATTCTGCCATCCTATTTTCTCCTCTTTGAAATTATTGTGATTTATTTTATGCATTCACTTTTCTCAAAGAATCTCTTTCAATTTAGCAACAATATTCTTCGCCGTCAAACCCGCGATTTCTAATAATTCTTCAGGCGAACCACTCGTCAAATAAATATCCGGGATGCCGACGATGCGCATGGGGACGCGATGGCTACTCTCCGCGATATGCCGCGCAACGATGCTGCCCAAGCCGCCATAGATGCTGTGTTCTTCGGCTGTGACAATCGCGCCGGTCTGTTGTGCCGCCGCGTCAATCGCGTTTGTATCGAGTAGCTTCAACGTCGCCATATTAATCACACGCGGGAAGATGCCTTCTGTGGCCAATAGCTCTGCCGCCTTAATCGCTTCCGAAACCATCAAACCACACGCGATAATCGTCCCATCATCTCCCTCTATAACGACTTGCGCTTTGCCGTGCTCGAAGAAACCGTTGCCGTCCGTAATCGTCGGTACTTTCTCGCGACCCAAGCGATAATAAACCGGCCCCATATAATCCGCCGCCCAGCGCGTGACAGCTTCCGCCTGCGGTTTATCAGCGGGCACAACGACGGTCATGTTCGGCAACACAAGCGTATTCGACAAATCCTCCATAGACTGATGCGACGGCCCATCCCGCCCGACGCTGATGCCGCCGTGCGCCGCGGCGACTTTGACATTCAATCGCGTGTAATCCACCGTATTGCGCAATTGATCCAGCGAGCGGCTCGTCAGGAAAATGGCATAGCTCGAAAGGAACGGGATGTGTCCCGTCAGCGACAATCCCGCCGCGGTGTTCATCATATCCTGCTCCGAAATTCCCATCTCGAAGAAGCGATCCGGAAACTCGGCGGCGAAATATTTTGTGAGTGTGGACTGCGACAAATCCGCA
>CBDVDL010000072.1:0-8134 GCA_965372735.1 uncultured Alphaproteobacteria bacterium
GTAAATTTGCGCCAGACAGCGGCGGCAGTCAATGGGGTAATCGGCTGATAACAAAGCCCAAGAACCGCTCCGAAAGCAGCCGCATCGCCGTAATGTTGAATCGCGACCTGATTCAGCGAAAGCTGAACGCCAGCGGACAAAACGCGCGAAAACGACTTTGCCACTGACACCATCAGCGATGTTTCGCGGTAGAGTTTCCCGCCGAACTGGTCGATACCCGCACCTGCGGCAAAATCGGAAATATTGAAATTCCCGGACAGTTGCAGGTGAGACATTTCGGGCAAATCAAAGAGCCGCTGCCAAGCCAGACCGATACGTGGAGATTTTTCCGCCGGTAGAGCGGGATTTCTGTTAACGCACCACGCATCTCCCGCGAGCGCCACTCCGGCTCCGCCAAGCCCAGCCGACCGGGGACCGCCGCTGTTCTTTTCGAACGCCGCCTGAGACCCGGCGACACATCCAGCAAGAAAAAGCAGAACCGCCAGGATTTTCAGGCTGTGCATCCGGCTTGACTTTGCGTGAAAACTTCGATAATTTGTAATATCTTTTCGGAAAATCGGCACGAAAAATGAAACAGAACCACTATCTAAAAATTCGATTAAAGTCAGTCATTCCGATGGCACTGCTCTTCTCATTGTTCCTTGCGCCTTTGGGAGCTTTCGGGCAACGGCTGATTCCGGAAGTGCAGGTGAATGTTGATCAGATCCCTCAAGAAGCTCAAGCGAAGCTTGAAGGCCTGGATATGAAGCTGCAGGATTATCTGGAACGGAAACGATGGGGGAGCAACGAATATCGGTATGATTTGAATGTACGGGTCAACATTTATTTCACGGATTACATCCCCGGCCCACCCGAAGATAAGTTCAAAGCGAGCCTTATCGTCACGAATTTAATGGACGCGAAAGCGCATTTTGAAGACCGACGCTGGGATTTCAGTCTGGCCGCGGGGTACCAGTTCCAGGAAAACGAATACTCCCCCTTGATATCGATGATCGAATTCTATATCTGGATGGTCTATGGGATTGAATACGATAATTTGGAAAAACTTGGAGGCCGACGCTATTTCGACAAGGCGCGGGATGTTATCCTTCAGAGCAATCGCTCTTTCTTTGTTTACGGATGGGATAAGCGCAATGATCTTCTGCGGGATTATATCAGTACGGACAACACGATCCCCCGTGAAATGAGTTTCTTCTGGTCAACGGGACGATATTTCTATGAGAAAAACGATTACCCGAAAGCCAAAGACTATCTGTATTACGCGTTGGTAAAATTAGAAAAAGTTCCTGTGGGTGTCCAGAACAAGTTTTTGGAATCAAACTATCAGAAATTAGGGGAAATGTTGGTTCGTGTGGGATATGCCAACGGCCTTAAGAAATTGAAGCGCATCGATCCCGGCCGTGCATCTGAATATAATCGGATGTTATCAGAAGGTGGGAAACCATAAGAATATATTCATTTTTGCGCGCATTGTCAAGTTCATCCGTTTGCCATCGCACTCGTTTCAAAGGGTGCAGATTCATCAAGAGACATCGCATATCCCCAGTCGCGATAACGTGGATCGCGAGTCAGTAAAATCACCTGATGCCGCTGTGAAAAGGCGGTCAAAAGTTCCCGCACTTGGGACAGATTTTCGGAATCCAGCAGCGAAAACGGATCGTCGAATACAATGGGAGGAGCCAATTCTCCCATTTCGTTTATCATCGCCATCCTGAGCGCCAGCATTACCAAATCACGCTGCCCTCCCGACAAGTTCTCTATCGCTAACTCGCGTCCCGACGCATCCCGCACAGTGAATCGCTCATCCGATTCGAGAAGCACCTCCCGCAATTTTCCTTTCGTCAAGCGCCCCAAAAACTCCTTAGCCGTTGACAGTACTCTCTGCGGCAACGTTTCCCGGCAACGCGCGATTTCCTGCTCAATTTGCGTTATGTCCGCTTCAAGCTTCTCGCGTTCTTCGTTAAATCCCTGAAAGTCCTGACGGCGTTTTTCGAGCTGCTCTGATAAGGATTCCACAGAATCTTCGGCAGCATACCCAAGAGCATCTATTGAAACCGGAAGAGCGTCGCGGGAATTCTTTAGCTGCTCGATTTCGTTCTCAAGCGCATTGAATTCCATTTCAATACGTTCCAAATCCGGCTCTTGGTCTGTTTCGATATCGGTGTAATTGGACTGTAGAGGATCCAATTCCACCTTCAAAATATGTTCTCGACTCTTAAGCTCTTCAAGCGTCGGTCGCGCCGAAAGACTGTCTCGAATCTCTCGCAGCTTCGCCCGCAGATTTATCATCTCTTCCCACTGTTCCGACAGGAGAATCGGGTCTTGTCCCCTGACGGATTCCGCTTGTTTCGCTGAAAGCTCTCGGATTCTCTCGCTGAGCTCTTCGCTCTCTTTTTGAGGAGCCGACAGATGATCTTCGTTCAGCTCCGCCTGAAACTGCTGTTCCTTTTCAGCAAGCTCAGCGATTTCCTGCGCAAGCTGTTCCCGGTCGCGAATCTGAGTGGCTTCCCGAGCTTCCATCTCGCTTAATTCCGCGGAAAGCTGCTGAATTTCGTGATAGACCTCGCCTTCGGATTCGTAGTCTCTCAAGCGTGATTCGATGTCTTCAATTTCGCGCTGCACTCGCACGAAGAGATCCATATTCTGCAGGAGTTGTTCGGGGGATACAGCGCGAAGTTTTTCGGGCAGAGCGGCAAGCAAAGACGCGATTTCTTCTTTAATTTTATCCAGATGCGGGAGCATCGACGCTTCATGTTCGCAGGCGGCAAGGCTGTTGTGAAGTCTCAACAATTTTCGCTTCCGCGTGTTATAGTCTTGAAAAGCTTGGCTTGCGGAAGCAAGGTCAGGATAATTGGACAACGTTCCGAGTCCGCGTTCCAGCTCATCTTTCGCGATTAGAATGCTTTTCCAATGCTCTTTGCGATTCTGTAAATCGATTTCCAATTTCTTTCGTACTCGAGACGGAAAAGCCAACGCCCTGCCGAAAATCGTCAGAAGCGCACCGCTGCTAACCAGCGCGGCAAAAAGCCCGACCGCCCAATCCGCTAAGACTAATCCTAAACAGAATCCAACGAGCGCCGTTACAAACGCGACACCTCCTGCGGTGAAGAGTCGCGGATTGCGATGAAAATCCGCAAGACGTCGTTGAGCCTCTATCATGCGGCGCTCAGCATCTCGAAGCTCGTTGCGTGCGTTGTAAAACGTGTCCAAGCTGTCTTCGGGAAATTCCGGTAGGTTGTCGAAATTCGGGAATTCGAGTTCGCAGCTTCGCATCTGTTCCCGTTCTTCCTCCTGCAAAGTCAGCCATCTTTTTTCTATTTCTTCTCGCTGGGCAAGGACGTCCTGTTGCTTCTTTTGAAGTTCAGCAAGACGCTGAGCTTTATCGCACAGGTCTTCCCAATTATCACAATCATCTCCCAATTCTTCCCGGAGATGCTGGCGCTTTACATCGCGTTTTTCTTCGAGTTCATTGCGGATTTGACGCAAGTTTCTCAAGTGTTTCTTGATTTCGGCGGCGCGTTCATTGTCGATAGCCGGAGTCACAGCCTGCGCTCTTTGTTCCGCTTGCTGTTTCTTTTCACGGATTGTCGCAAGCTCCGTTTCCGCACTCGCGCGTGCCTCTGCAAGACCTTCGATGCGGATCGAAAGCGCTTGCCGCCGTTGCAGCAAGTCCGCAATTTCTGCCAGCCATTCCCCGAAATTTTCAGGAAGCCCGCGGAAAGGACGATAGCTTTCCTCAAAGCGACTCAGAATCTCGACATGCTGCGCTCGAAATTCCTCCACAGCCTGACGTTCCTCCGCTACTTCGGCAAGCCAATTCTGCAGAATATCCAGTCGCTCCCGGAGGCGCTTTCGATGTTCAAATTGATGGCGTTCTTGCTGCAACTGGCGGAGTTTATCCATCTGCTCCACCATTTGAGCCTCAAGAGAACAGCGCTGTTCTGCGTTATCTTCCATCGTCTGGCACGCCTCCGTGAACTTCGTCAGCCGTTCCTCTGCGCGGGCGAGTGCCCATTCCGCGTTTGTTAGCAGACCGTGCTCTTCTTCCGATGAGGATACGAGGCATTTCAGCCGATGCTGGGCGCGTGCGCGCGCCGCCGCCCACGGATGCAGCACAACCTGTTCTAAATCCTTTAGCAATCCCGAATTAAATCGAACATTTATATCACCATCAATGACCAGAAATGTCTGAGAAATCAACGCATCATCCAGGCCCTGCCAGAAAAATGGGTATTCCCCGCCATTCTCGTCGCCTGTTCCGGAAGAAAAAGAGGCTTTCCGAACCCGACCGTTGTCATCGGCGACCGACCAGGATTCTCTTTTTCCTGTCGTGAAATCCTCACGGATGACATAGGATTCCTGACCTATACTGACTTTGAGTTTCGCGCTCTCAAAGAGCGAGCTCCATCCGCCAGACCGTCCTTCGGCACCCAGCAGGTTTCGTAATATTTTTACAAACAAGGTTTTACCGCTGGCATTTCTCCCGATAATGGTCAAGAAGTTCTCATCGGGAAATTCAAAGGACAGTGGGAGAGAATTGTTCTGCGACGGAGTCGCTTTCAGTTTGAGTTTGCGTAGTTTGAGCACGAGGATTTCTCACTTTTTGCAGTTATGGTAAAATATAATATATATAATTAAGCAAAACAAGAATTTTCTTGCCTTGGGCAGGAATTTTTTCCGGAAATTCCGAACTACCTTGGAGAAAATGCCTCTTTCTTTCGCGGGAACCGGTTCAAGTTGCGATTAAAAGAGATTTTCTGTAGATTATTAAGTTCTGACTGGGTCGAAAAACCGGGCACGCGGGACGTATCCCGCGGCGATTGGTAGGGACAAGGCCTGCCTTATCCATTCGTTGCCCGTCTGAAATAATGTATACGGTCGGGTCACAGACGCCGACCCTACGCGTCTATCGTCGGAGGACATCTTGTGATGGGAAAAAAGGGACTGGCCGCTTTGCTGATGCTTCTATGCATAGCTCAAGTCGCATCCGCGCAGGACTACTTACGCCTCAAGAACGGCAAGCTTATCCCCGGAGCGATTGTTCGAGTGGATTCGGCGGCTGTTTTTCTGGCCAACTGGTATGAGCGCCATCAGCCGCTGCCCCGCCTGCAGGTTTATGAGAAGCAAGAAATCGAAAGTATCTGGTTTCGCCCTCCTCCCCGATTTGACGTCAGAACAGAATACCGACCACGGGAACGCGGCTGGGAATTTGGTGGAGGCATGACGTTTCAAAGTATGAAGCTGAGCGATAACTCCTCGCGCCGGATGCTGCAATTCTCCGTATTGGGCGGCTATACCGTCCTGCCTCTTGTGGGGATTGAAGGAGAAGCGGATTTCACGTTTCCACATGCGGAAAAAACCGACAGCGTCTGGCATCCATACCACTCCGCCTATCAGGTTTCGATGAATATTCTATTCCATCCGGTGCAGTTCAAAGGCACAACACCCTTTTTTCTTATCGGAGGCGGAACGGCGCTTGATATCCCGCTCAATCATTCGATTCTGACATCATCTCAAGACAGCCGAAATCTGCTGAATCTTGGCGCGGGACTCAAGTGGGGAAAAGGCGGCCTCGGATTCCGACTGGAATACCGATACCAGTTCTATTCCTGGACGCCGGATGATTTTATTCCGATTTATGATGCTGGGGGAACCCGAATCGGAGAACGGCGAGTGGACGCTCACGAAGCGTTCTGCCATCTGCTGCGTCTCGGACTCTTCTTCTATCGTTGATTACTTTGACTTGAAAGGATAAAACAATGTTCACGAAAACATGTCTTTGGCTCCTCGGATGCCTGATAATCGTTCCCATAGGGTTTGCCGGTGGTTCTTACGACTGGCCGGGCGAACTGGACGCGGGAACACTACACAACGCGCAGCTTTTGGAACAATCCACACGCGGAACGCTCACTAACTGGCAAGGTGTCTGGAATGATGAACACAGCACACCTCTGACCGCTTACGGACCTCCATTCGCGCTGGTCTCGCCACAAGCGGATGATGAAACGCGTCAGGCGCAGACTCATGCTTTTCTGCTGCAAATGGCGGCTCTTTTTGGAGAACCGAATGTGAATCTTGAACTGCTCAAGAGCCAAGACGTTTTAGGAAAATGGAAAGCGCTGTTTCAGGAGACGCGCAACGGAAAACCGGTGTTATCTTCCCGCGGAGATATCACGCTCAACTCCCGAGGCGAAGTGATGCGCTGGGGATTGCGCACGTATTCAACTTGGCCACTGCTCTCGGAAGCAAATTTTTCCCTTGACATAGCGGGTCGGAAGCTGCAGAATAAAATCGGACAGCAGGATTGGCCAGTTTCTCCGAATGAATCCTTTGCCGCTCTCTTTCCTGATCGAGCTCTACAGAGACTGCGTCCGGTTTGGTGGATACGGCTTGCGGGTCAGGCTCCCCACGCCCGCTGGGAAGGTATTGTGGACGCAACCACGGGAGATGTCCTGCTTGACTGGCCGGGTATTCAAAATGATTTGGTTTCCGGTGTGATGCAGGGACAATTCTGGTATCCTTACAATTCAAGTCCGACTGACACAGCGGCATTTACTCAAGAGAGCATTATTATCAACGACATTGAAGTCATTTCGGATATGGATGGGACTTTCTCTCGAGATATCACCGGAGATGCTTTCCTCGTCACTCGGTTAGAAGGACCTTTCTGCGACGTTGCGAATGAAGATGCCGACGATGCTGAGATGGAACTCGCTCTCGAACCACCGTTTACTCCCTTCAGTTGGACATGGTCATCGGAAACCGCGACTCGTGAAGAGATGAACGCGTACTACCATACGCGCTTCATCCATCAATGGTACAAAGTTATCGATCCGGGATTTACCGGATTAGACTACTCCATGCCGGTGACTGTCAATTATGGAACGAATTACGATAACGCGTTCTGGAACGGTGTGGGCTGCTACTACGGCTCCGGAGGAATCACTTTTGAGAACCTCGCGATGTACTGCGATGTTATCTATCACGAATATACTCACGGAGTGACCGGGAGAATTTATCAAGGCTATCCGCTGCCTTATTCCGGGCAATCCGGCGCGATGAATGAAGCATGGTCGGATTATTTCCCCTGTACGATTACGGATGAACCCTTAATCGGAGAAGGCGGACTTTTTAACGGAAATCCGAATCGCTATATGAGGAATTTGTATAACGACATGCACTTTCCGGAAAATTGGCAGGGCGAAGTACACCGCGACAGTCCTTTCATTTCCGGTTCGCTCTGGCGTATTCGTCTCGCATTGGGTGCGGACATCGCCGACTCTCTGGCGCACTACTCTCGCTACGGGCATGCGGATAATTTCTTCGACTATCTGGTTGAAGTGCTGGAAACGGATGACGACGACGGAGATCTTTCCAACGGCACTCCGCACAGCGAAACCATCTACACATGCTTTGGCCATCACGGCATCGGCCCTGGACTTGATCCGAATTTCACACTGCAGAATCTCAATTGGTATGAAAATGGCATCGGCGGAAGCAGCGGCGATGGAGATGGCTGGCCGGAAATCAACGAGCGAGTGGAGATGACGTTCCAGATTTATAACGAAGTTATTCTCTTCCCTCCCGCCGCCGAGAATGTAGTTCTCACAGTGACAAGCTCGAATCCCGATTTGACGATTACGAGCGGCGAACAAAACTTAGGCGATATCGAGCCGAACGGAGTCGCCACTCCGGCGCCGATACATTTCGATATCGCTCCGGACGCTCTGGATCGCTGGGCAACGATTACGATAACAATTACAGCGGAGAATACGAGCCTTGTCTTTGAGTATGAGGTGACCATCCCGATTGGCTATCCGGAAGTGCTTCTTGTCAAGGATGATCCGACCAGCGATGTCGAATCATATGTCGTTAGTGCGCTGCATGACATTGATTTTTTATTCGACGAGATTGAACTTTCGGAACACGAAAACCTGCCGGATTCAATCCTGCCCGAACCCGGACTTGTTATCTGGCTTTCCGGAAATCTTAGAGAAAGCGCCCTGACGACGAATGACCAATACCTGATTCCCGATTACTTGAGCCGGGGCAATCGCGTGATTTTTTCCGGACAGGATTTTATCGATGAATTAAGCGGAGGTCCCTTCGCGCAGGATGTGCTTGAAATGGAAGT
>CBDVDL010000073.1:0-8127 GCA_965372735.1 uncultured Alphaproteobacteria bacterium
CCAAGGGTTGTCTCGGTTTATCACTGAGAAAAACCTGCATCGGCCGGGATTGGCTCTCGCCGGATTTATCGAGCTTTTCACTTTCGACCGGGTTCAGGTTCTGGGGAATACCGAAATCCGATACTTGAAAAGTCTGGATTCCGGAGCTATCATCCAGAGCCTGCAGCGCATGTTCTCCTTTGAAATCCCTTGCCTGATTGTCAGCGGCACAGGTGATATCCCTCCCGAACTGCCGAGCATCGCCGACGAAAAAGGCATCGCCCTTTTTCGAACGAAGCTTTCGACGACCGAGCTCACTCAGATTTTAACCAACTACCTCGATGATAAATTTGCTCCGTCAACCGTTGTCCACGGCTCGCTGGTGGATGTCTATGGAACGGGGCTTTTATTTACCGGGCGCAGTGCTATCGGCAAATCGGAAATCGCGCTGGATTTAGTCGAACGCGGACACCGGCTGGTGTCCGATGATGTTGTAACGCTGACCAAAAAAACCGAAGGCGTTCTCATCGGCTCCGGCTCGAAAATGCTTAAGCACTTCATGGAAATCCGCGGTGTGGGCATTATGGATGTGCGTCAGATGTTCGGTGTTCGAGCGATTCGGCTTCAAAAGCGCGTGGAAACCGAAGTGGAACTCGTCGAATGGGATAAAGCTCAGGAATATGAACGATTGGGGTTAGAAGAACAGTACAAAGACTACCTCGGTGTCAAAGTACCGCATATTCGTCTTCCGATTTACCCCGGAAAAAATATCACCGTTATCTCTGAAACCATCGCTTTGAATTTCCACCTGAAAGTGTACGGGTTTCATCCGGCGCGCGACTTCAATAAAGCTTTAAAAGAGACGCTGCTGAATAAAACACGCGTGAAATCTTATCTGGAAGGGGATTACGAATAACGCCTCATGATTCACGCTTTGATAGTGACACATGGAGATTTGGGCGCGGAACTTCTGCGCGTCGTGGAATCGCTGTTAGGTCCGCAGGAAGCCGTCGAAGTGCTTTCCAACAAAGGAAAAGACCTCGAAGGACTCTGTGACTTGGTGGACGCGCATGTTCCCTCCGGCGAAGAAGCGATTTTGTTCGTGGATTTCTGCGGAGGGTCGCCGTTTGTCGCCTGCCGCCGTTCTTCGGGAGATAAGCGACACTGCACTGTGATAAGCGGCGTGAATCTGCCGATGCTGACATCTTTCTTTACGAAGCGTTCCAAAATGCCGCTGTCACAGCTCCTGCAAACAATTCGCGATGACGCCGTCAGAGGCATCCAGCTATCTTCAGAATAATAAAATCTCCCCCTTGCTTTAGCAGGGGGGACTAAGGGGGGTATCCTTATAAAAGCAAATGTTCGGAAAATTCTCTCTACGAAAAAAGAAACTTGATTTCCCTTTAGTGCGGGTGGATGACCGGCTGTTTCACGGTCAAGTTATTGTCGGTTGGGCACAAGCTTTGCAGCTTGAACGGCTGATTCTGGCGTGTGACCGCATCCTAAATGAACCGGCGCTGAAACAAACGCTGCTGTCGGTGATTCCTCCCGACATCGAAGGAAACATTATCAGCTTGGAAACTGCCGCGCAAAAATGGCGCAAAGGTGAACTGAATCACGACCGCACCATGTTGATTCTCGAGCATCCCGTCGATGCGCTTAAACTCCTTCGCTTCGGCGCGCAGGTGAAAACGCTGACACTGGGGGGATTGCATTTCCGCGAAGAACGGGAGCAGTTTCTGCCGTACATTTTTCTCTCGCAGTGGGATCGGGCTGCACTGCGGGAAATCGCGCAGGCGGGAGTGACTATTTCCTGTCAAGACCTCCCTGCGACAAAACCCGTGCCCTATAACCTGTGAAAGAACTATGAACCGTCACGCCACTGAAATCAAAGTCGGCCTCGCCGTTTTGGCCGCATTCGTTATCCTGATTCTTGGGATTATGTGGGGGAAGGGAGTCAAATTCCGCGCCGAGCGTTATCCGATTATAGTTCATTTTCAGAACAGCGCCGGCTTGGAAAACGGAGCGCTCGTGCTGGTCAACGGCGTGCCTAAAGGCAAAGTCACGCACATCAAGCTTGCGCCGGATTATGTTGCGGTGCGATGTTTAATCGATAAAGATGTCCGGCTGCTGAGCGATTATCGCATCGTGATCGAAACCGTGCAGCTCATGAGCGGCAAAGTCGTGACGATTCTCCCCGGCATCGATGGGCATCCCGTACATACGGAAATCCCCTTGCGCGGTTTGCCGTCGATGGGAATTTCCGATGTCGTCGCCCTTATAGACGAATTCTCCGACGACTTCAGAATGGTTCTGACCAATATGAACTCTGTGCTGGTTCATCTCGACTTGATTGTCGGCGACAGCGCGAACCGCGTTCACTTGTCGCGCTCACTGGTGAATATCGATAGAAGCAGCGCGGAAACCGTGCAGCTTATCGCGGAGAATCGGGAATCCCTCGGTCGTACGATAATGAGTCTGGAGAACACACTCGAAATTCTGGAAGGAGTCGCCGCGCGCAGTGAAGGCAAACTCGACCGCTCACTGGCGCAGTTCGATACAACGACCGCTCTGCTGCAGGCATTGGTTGGAGATATGCGCGGCATCACCGGCAGCATTCAAGCCGGCGAGGGAACACTCGGACGTCTGGTAACCGATCCCGAACTCTATGAACGCTTAGTTACCGCTACTGCCAATCTTGATTCCCTGGTTGTAAAAATCCGACGCCGCGGCCTCACCACACGCTTCGTCCTCTTCTGATCTCTCCCTTGCTTTAGCAGGGGGGACTCAGGGGGGTTCCTTATACGAAATTCCCGCCGCGGTGTATCTCCAGATGCACCCGGAAAATCATTTCACCAACACCATCTTCCGCGTCTGAACAAATCCCTCCGTATCCATCCTGCAAAGATATACCCCCGACGGCATCCCATCAGCATCCCAAGTAACCGAATAAATACCGGCGGAATGTTCTTCATGGGTAAGCGTCGCCACCTCACGCCCTAACAAATCGAAAACTTTTAGCGAAACCAGCCCCGCCTCCTCCACATCATAGCGAATCGTCGTTGTCGGATTGAAAGGATTCGGCCAATTCGGATAAAGCGCAAATTCAAACGGCGTCGCGTTTCTGTCTGGCGTTGCAGTCACGATTTGCTGATGAAACGTCTCATGTCCCGCCAAGTCCACATCGGAGATTTGATATTCGTAAGTCGTGCTATTCTGCACCCATCGGTCTATGAACTCGTAGTCATGCGGCTCGCTCGTTGTGCCGTAACCGGAGATTTGAGTCAAAACCTGAAATGTCTCCTGCCCTGCTCTCCGCTTGTAAAGAACGAAATGGCTGTTATTAAGCTCACTCGCTGTCTGCCAGCGTAATATCACCTGCCCCTCACCTGCGACAGCCTGAAACGTCGTCATTTCAACCGGCAGCGGAACATCGCGCCAATGTTCAAAGGCTCCAATATCTGGAAGTGAACCCGGCGGATTCGGTCTCGGATTACCGTCCATATCAGTAGCCGGTGGGTTCGTCGGATCAGCCGCGCCGATGCAGGGACTATAATCGCCCAGATGGAAATCGCTCGCCACCGTATCCACAAAAAGCGGATCGAGGAAGATGTTCATATAGATGTCACAGAAATCACCATTGGCGTTGGTGACTAAGAGCTCGCCTATGGCAGGTGGGCCTTGAGACGGGTCATCGTTGTAAAAGGCGATGTCCCCGCCACTGTTACCAAAGATGTCGCAGTACTCGACGTGGCTTTCCTCACTGTTAAAAAATAAAATCCCGCTTCCTATCGAAAAGGCAATGATTGTGCTGTTGAAAGTCGGCGAAGAATCTCTGATATACACCCCAGCACTATAATTCGCCTCATTCTTGTTGATCATGCAATTCTTGAAGATTGCCGAAGAATTAAAGTGGCAATAAACACCGGCGCCAAGGACTGCCGAGTTGCTGCTGATGATGCAATTGGTGAAGGTAGGCAAACCGCCGGAACAATATGCCCCGCCGCCATCATTGTCGGCCGAGTTGCCGCTGAAGGTACAATTTGTGAATGTCGGCGAAAAAGAATTGCAGTATGCCCCACCGCCGTCGTCGCTGGCCGAGTTGCCGCCGAAAGTGCAATTAGTGAAGCTCGGCGATGAATTGTAACAATACGCCCCACCGCCGTCAACAGAGCCGCCTGTTGCCGAGTTAGCGCTTATAACGCAATTGCTGAAGCTGGGCGAACCATGGTCGCAATACACCCCTCCGCCTCCGTCATCATATGCCAAGTTTTCCGTAAGAGTACAATTCGTGAAGGTCGGAGAGGAATAGCTGCAACAGACTCCACCTCCGTTGTTTGCCCATCCTTTTCGAATTACACAGTACGCCAACCAGCTCCCAGAGCTGGTTTCTCCCGTGAAACGCAGACGACTCCTCCATTCTGGGCCGAAGTTAGTATCCGTTGTAAAGAAAATAGAATCCTCCTCAGTGCCCTCTGCGAGTAAAATTCCCCTGATTGTGAATTCATACTGCCAGTCTGTTCCATCAAAACGTAATGTAGTTCCTGGCTCGATTTGCAGACTATCACCGGATTCGATGGAAATACCCCCTGCAACGCGATAATATCCCGGGCCAAGAACTCCGCTTAGTGGTCCAGAAAGTCCTGTTGATAGCTCAAGATATGTCGGTGGCAGCGTGGTATTCGAGGTAAGCACTTCGTCATTTCGGGTCATTGTGAAATAGTCGGCATGACTGTATTCCACATTGTAGATACCGGGAACAAGGTCAATGTTGAAATAGCCGGAAGCGTCTGTGTAGGTTGAATCGGTGACCGCAGAGGGGCTGTCCTCGATGAATTTTACCTTCGTTCCTGAATAATCGGCTTTGCCTTCGAGATAGCAGTAGCCGTCCACCAGAACGGCGGAACTCGCCTGTGCGAATACGAGAGTGAGTAAAACGATTAGAATCCTTTTCATGATCCAATCTCCTGAGTTTGTTTTTTACAATATGGTATAATTCATTTTCAGTTGTTTGTTTCGGGTGGGTCGTTTATATTTTGTAACGTGTGGTAATAAAGGGTTTGTTTAAAGAATATAAGGAGGTTTGCAGGGGATTGCAATACAAATTTTTATATTTGAGAAATTTCTCGGAGTTGGATTGTGTAATTAAGTATAACAAGTATTGTAACATTCCGGGCAGGTCAGGGGAGCTGCCTCGGCGAGAAACCACACAGATTCAGGCAAGGGGCTGAAGCCCCTTGCCACTTTTTATTGCACGAGGGATAAACGACACTCACTCGCGGCGCGAAAGTCATGAGGTTTTCCCGAAAATATTTCGTATTTTTAAGCGTTTAGCAACGATGCGATTTTTGGATAGAGCAATCCTCTAAGAGAGATAGAAAGATCTCTCTTATTATCTCTCTCTAAGAGAAGTTAAAAAGAAAACCTATCTATCTCTCTCTAAGAGAGAAGTAACTTCTATCTCTGCCTAAAAACGCTAATAACCAACCGGACAGGCTCCGATTGTTGATAATATACGAAAATAACTTGACAATGTCAAGAATAATTTGTATATTAGCATCGAACTCAGAAAGGCGTGTGCCATGTTCTATATTCAGCTTTTTCTCGTACTTGTCGTAGCTTTCTCAAGTTTGCAAGCGGCGGATTTAAGCGCCGTCGCAGAGGAATACGGCTTCGGCGAAGAAATCGCTCAGGTTCATGTCGAGGGCATGATTCAGGCTGTCGCGCCGTTTCAAAACGAACGCGGTGCTGGCGCGTATATCGTTTCGACTGGAGCCGATGACCGATTGGAGCTTGCGCGTTGGAGCGAGCACGAAGGAATCGCATGGCGGCGCAATCTAAGATATCCCGTGTTCATTTCGCTGTCGGCTTCCGCGCGCGGCGAGCTGGTCGCTGCCTGCGCATGGGAAGAAGAATCCGTATTGGGGTTTATCTTCGATGAAACCGGCCAAGAGAAAGAGCGCATGTCACTCGGTGCGCTCGAACGGTTGCAGGTTTACCCGGACGGCAGTGATTGGAGCGTGTCGTGGGCGCAGTTCGATTGGCACGGGGCTCACCCACCGAAGATTCCGCCTGTTAAACTTGCTCCCTCGTGTTCCGGGGAACATTGGAGTCGAAAACCATTGCCTAAAAAAAGAACGATGTGGTGGTATCGCCCGAGCGAACACGATACATCCTGCTATCCCGCGTTTGCCTTGACAGACCGTTACTACCGCACGCCTTTTTTTGAGCAGGAGGAAGCGAGGTTCGTGACGTCGTTTGCCGATGTGATTGTCGGCGATGATAGATGCGTGCTGGTGAAAGAAGGCGAAGACGCGGAAGGCAAGCAGGCGCGGGAGATGCTCGCGTTGAATTTAGACGGCGACGTGCTGTGGCGCGTGGAAGCGCATCGGCAGTCCAGTCAGGTCTCGGGATTTGTGGGCGAGCAGGATTTCGTGCTGCTTTTCGCAGGGATGGATATCGAATATCGCAGTGCGGAAGACGGGCATCTCATCGCATCGGATACGCTGCAAATACCTCAGCGCGAGCGGCTTTTTCCCATTCAGAGTATCCTTGCAGGCGCGGATGGTTTGCTGATTTTAGGACGACGGCTTTCGGTGAAAATCGCGCTGCAATCCGGTGAGGGAATCATGGATTGCCGGACGCTTGACATCGGCGGAGCGGTGAGTTTCAACAAGAGAATCGGCGCATTTTTCGATACATCACCCGGCGATTCGGAGCAGACGTGCATCATTTTCAGGCGGGATAAATGAACAGGCGACTACTTCATATCATCAGTCTGTTTTTTATCGCGAGCGCAGCATTCGGTGCGCGCTGGCCCTTGGGAAACGAGCCGATGAACAGTCCTCCGCGACTGACGGATCCGTTCGGGGCGCGATTGCGTTCATCCGGCACGTATGATTTTCACATGGGGCTTGACATCAGCGCGCCGCAGGGAACGCCCATTCATGCGCCGTTCGCCGGGCAGGTCGAAGATAATCGCTGGTTCGGCGGTTATGGAAATACGCTCTGGATTCGTCATGACGAATCGTTTGATTCCTTCTACGCGCACCTAAACGATGTCGGTCATGCTGTAGGGTCGGTCGCGGAAGGAGAAGTCATCGGCGAAGTCGGCAACAGCGGCGGACCGTATGGCTATCATCTCCATTTCGCGCGCTATGACGGTTTGCTTTCGTATCCATGGGCAGGCGGCAATCGCATGTGGATGCATCCCGCGCATGATTTGCCTTACTACAATGCGCATCCGGACAGCGGTGTTCACGACACCGACAGCAGCTATTTCGCGGACAACGAATCGCTTTCTGTCAGCGGCGCGGCGGGTCTATCGGCGGTGTTCGATTTGCATATTCCCGCGCGAAGTTTTTCGTTTCTTTCATTGCAATTGCGCATCTATGATACGTTCGAGTTGCTCGCCGATTATTCGCTGGAGGATTTCCTTCAAAACTACGACTATGATTCGACAGCGCCGCCTTCCGGGTGGGAAGAGTTCCAAGCAGTCGAGCTTCGCGCGACAACGATTGAAGACCATCACCCGCCGGGAACGGTGACGTTTTATCCGGAGTTCTATCAGAGTGCGCAATGGCCGAATCCCGCGCATCAAACGGTTCGCTTTGTCTTCGAATGGCCGCAGGTTGACAGCCAAACGCGTGTATCGGTTTCGGGCGGAACCGCGCGCTGGTCAGTGGAAATCACCGGGCCCAATTACGGAACACAGGCGCGTTTTGATTGGAGCGCGTCATCCGTAAACAATGCGCAACGAGACATTTCCACACCCGAATTGACTTGTCACATCTGGCCGAATCCGTTTAACGAAACGACGAATATCGCGTATTTTGTTCCTCGCACAGGGGCGGTCGCGTTGACATTCTTCGATGTATTGGGAAGGCAAGTTGATGCGGTTGATTATCCTTCGCAAACACCCGGTTGGCATCAATTGAATTTTCATGCGAACAGTTTACCTTCGGGTACGTATTTCGTCCGCGTCGAATCTGCTGGGCAGATACGCATTAAAAGAATGCAATTAGTGAAATAATGCCATTGCGGCTCTGGAGAGCCTTAGGTGGCGAAAAATCCTTGCGGTGTTTGGTGCTTGCAGCCAAAACCCCCACATATAATTTAACGCCGAGCCGGTGTCCCCCGACCCATCCG
>CBDVDL010000074.1:0-8066 GCA_965372735.1 uncultured Alphaproteobacteria bacterium
TCTTGCTAGAACAACTCATATGTTTTGAATTAGAGTCGTGAACGGATAGGGAGCAATTTTTGGTCGGGCAGTGGTCAGCATGGAAAGCAGCGTGGGCTTCCCCGCGTTCGGCAAACCCACGAGCCCAACATCGGCGAGAAGTTTTAATTCAAGCTGGAGCGTTCGTTCCACACCCGGCTTTCCGGGTTCGGCATATCGCGGAGCCTGATTCGTACTTGTGGCAAATTCAGCATTTCCGCGTCCTCCGCGTCCGCCGCGCGCAATGCATATGCTTTCATCCGGTTTCACCAAATCCGCAATCAGCACTTCCCCTTCAAAGATCTGCGTTCCGCACGGCAACCGTATTTCTAAATCCGCGCCGCGCCGCCCGGACTTCTGAGAACCTCCGCCGGGTCGTCCGTTTTCACTCTGATAGTGTTTCTTGTAATGAAAATCAAGCAGCGTCGAAAGTTGCGGATCCGCTTTCAGAAAAACGTGTCCGCCGCGACCGCCGTTTCCGCCGTCAGGTCCTCCCTTCGGGATAAACGCCTGCCGTCGGAAAGAAAGACATCCGTTTCCGCCATCCCCCGATTTGATGGTAATTACCGCCTGATCAACAAAATTCATAAGGCCTTCTCGAACGCGGGCGCACACGCGGGTGCGCCCCTACATACTGATGTTTTGTGGGTTTTCTTTATCCAGTTCCCATCGTAGTGGATTATTACTGATATACTCGCGTATCGCTCCTAAATCTTTTTCACCGCGAATAACATGTTCGTAGTAATTTCGTTACCACAGGCGCTTTCGAAATGGCGCCCAATTATGAGTCTTGACGTTACGAATATATTCATTTGTCGTCATGGTTTTAAACCATCGCACAATTTGCTGTAGGGGCGTACCCACGTGTGCGCCCGTTTTCATATCCGCAGATCCGTCCTCTTCATCGGGTATTACAACAATCCCGTGAAAATGATTCGGCATTACGATGTGACAATCCAACTCCACATTGTATTTATCCGATAGTTTTTCCCACCAAATTTCCAACAGATGACCGGCTGTGTTTATCTTCATTTCGCCGCTAATAATTTCACCGAATAAACACAGATGATCCTGCGCACAAATAGTGATGAAATAGAAACCGGGCTGTGTATAGTCATAATCAGGTAATCGAATGGTTTTGCGTTTCGGATAATGATTTGGTGATATCATTAAAGACTCTATTCGCGGGCGCACACGCGGGTGCGCCCCTACAATATGAACAGATATCTGTCCAATAGAAAGGGCCAGATGCTGGACTCTGCATATCTGGCCCTTCGAATTCACGAAAGTAATGAAAGTGATTCCAGCTACTTCATCAGCACCATTTTCTTGGAAGCCACGTAGCCATCAGAAATCAGCGAGTAGATGTAAATTCCCGATGCCAGTTCCGAACCATCGAAAGCAATATTGTGCGTTCCAGCCGTCAGCGTCACATCGCTAAGCAGATTCGCAACTTCCTGTCCCAGCACATTGTAAACTCTGAGCGTCACCTTCGCGCGTTGACCCATATCAAACTGAATCATCGTCGTCGGGTTAAACGGGTTCGGGTAGTTCTGATACAGTGCAAACCGTTCCGGCAATGCATACGTCTCGACAGAACCGCTCAGGTAGCATTCGTCCGGCGGAAGACCGACGGAATCCCAGTGCATCGGATACCGCTCCGTATACGGCAGGGCAGGAATGTCTGCCACGGGAATCCGCTGATAAATCACCGGATTGAGCGTCGCCAATCCTTCATCCTGCGGAATGCCACCCGCATCCTTGTCCAAGATATATTCCATATGCAGATAACCACCGGTGACGAGTTTCGCGACGGTGATATCACGCTCATGAAGACTTTCACCGGAAGGAACGATTTCCATCGGAGGCGTCGTATTGGTCACGTTTGTACCCAGCGACCAGGAACAGCCGTTATTCGTGGACATCGAGACCCAAGCATCCGCCAAAGGAATACTGCTGGATTCGCTATAGGCCAGCGTGTCATATTTCTGATAGGAACAATAAAGGTAGTTAGTCGAAGGATCAATCGCCAGACTCGGCCGCTGAGTGGTTCGCTGCCACGCTCCCGGTTCCCAGGCCGGTTGCCAACCGTTTGCCACAGGGCTGCTGTACTGTGTCTCTTCACTCCAGTGCCAGATCATCGAATTGGTCGAATAGGAATACCAGCCGCTGTCAGGTCTTTCGACATACCAGAAAAACGCGGGCGTGGTAAAGGCAACATGAATATAGTCGTCTTCATCCATCAAAATCGAGCAGTCCGTGTAAACACGGAAGGTATCGCGGTCGCATTCATAAGGATCGCCGCCCGAATAATAACAATCCTGATCCCACACCGTCCACTGAGTGACGTTGATGAAATCGCCCCAATTGAGTCCGCCGTCTTCCGAAACCATCATATAGAGTTCATTGTTGATTTGGCTTGCGTCAGCCAAATCATCCATGGAGTGGCACCACGCAATCGCGACACGCTCCGAGTGACGCGAGCAGGCGACATCCGGCGCAATGACCATGACATACTCAACCTCATTAAAACCGCCACAGGTCAATTCGTCCCATTGAATATCCAGCCCGAATCCATCCTGATCAAATTCCGGCACGCCTCGGGAATAGTAAATTCGCTGAGGATCTCCCGCAGCGCCTTGGTAAGGATTTTCACAGGAAACCATGTGGAGAACACCATTGATGTCCATGTCAATCTTCGGCCAGATGAGCTCGAGATCGTGTCCACCTTCCCAGCACCAGGCAGGCTCCACAACTGTGAAAGCTTCACAGTAAGCGCAATAGTCAATCGCTGAAGTCGCGTGCGCATTGTCACCGGTTATTTGCTGATGGAATGCCGGGAAACAGAAGCCGTCTCCCGAGGTTACCTGACTAATATAGCCAGCGCGTGTCGAAGCATCAACACGAAAACCGATATTGCCGTACATGAAATCGTTCGTTCCCGGATCCCACACGTTATAATAAACGTACCGGGGATCCAGTTGCGCAGTCAAACCGTTCATCCAAACAACAGAAACCATTCCATAATCGTCCGCACTGATCATTTTTCCGGCGGTGCCGTTGTGCTGATAATCATAATAAGTCGTTCCCGCTGTATCGATTGTTCCAACATAATCATCCAAATGTTGGGACGTCGGCCGATCAGGCGCAGCGCCGACTGTGATGTCGGGATCATTCGATGTTCCGAAAACAGGGAGGTTTTGGTCCATCTTCTGCTTGTGAACGACCTTGTCCGGAGCCGCCCAAAGCAACCCAACCGCGACGACGCCCACAAGAATGATAGCAAGTAAATTCCGCAGCATGTCTCCTCCTAAAGAGAGTCAATTTGGTCCCCAAGGGAACCTGTCCAACGTTTGTATTAAGAGTGAATTTCTTATTCGAGTTATCCAGAATGTAGTAATTTAACATTTTACATCAAAAAAGTCAAGTCCTTTCTCACGAACATGCGTTATACTCAATTCGTCAACAGCCTGCTCTAATCCATCTTCTCCTTAATGCATAGTTCTCAATTCATTAGGGGCTTATCTCACCAGAAAATCTTGAAGAGTAAAGCGGCGATATTATCCCCAATAATTATCGCCAGTGTCGTCCCTGTGGAAAGGATTTCATCTCCCCAAAAAATGACCAGCGCCGTTCCCACCGAAAGAAATGGGCCGAAAACTATTGGCTTTATTTCGCGCTCACGACGCAGAAGCTTCAAGAAACGAAGAATAACAAAAACGGCCCGATGAAAGTTGACCACCAATCCCAAGAAACACGCCAAGAAAATCATGAAGAACGTCATCTCCCCTCCCAGAAACGTTCCCGCCATCAAGCCGAAGACGATATCTCCTCCCCCCATCGTTTCCCTCTTCACGATAAAACCGAGGAGAGCTACGAACCCGAAAAAAGCCAATCCCGCTGCAGCGCCAATCAGCGAGTCTATAAACGGCAGCGTCGCTCCTAACGCCGAACCAAGCAGCCCAATCGCGGTCATCGGAAACGTAATCACCCAAGGCAGCCATTCCTCTTCGATATCAATAATCGATAAAACAAGCAGCGCAACCAAGAGCAATCCATAAAAGAGCGTCGCGAGTGACCAGCCGAAACCTATCGCCGCGCCCAAGAAAAGCAATCCCGACGCAAGTTCAATCAGCGGATAGCGTACGGATATCGGCTCGCCACAATCCCGGCACCGACCCCGCAATATCAAATAACTGATGACGGGAATATTATCAAAAGCCCGGACACGGTGACCACAATGCGGACAACGCGACGCGGGCTTGATAAGTGATTGCTCTCGAGGCAGCCTATAAATAAGGACATTTCCGAAACTGCCTAACACGGCGCCGAACACCGCCGACCATAGATAGAGCAAGGCATTTGGAAGAGAATCCCACGCCATCGCTTACGCGCCCATCTGGACGGCACGTCCAAGCATAAAGACCGGCAGATATATCGAAATCAGAATCAGCGCAATGACGACTCCGATCAAGATAATCATAAGCGGTTCAATCAGAGATGTTAAGCGGCTGATAGTCGCGTCCACCTGCTTCTCGTAGAACTGCGCCGCTTTATTCAGAAGCTTATCCATATCGCCGGTTTCCTCGCCTGTCGCGATAAGCTGCACGAGAATGGCCGGGAAAACGCGGGTTTTTTTTAGGGACACCGAAATCGCGTAGCCATCTTTAATCAAGCTGCGCGCTTCACGCAGTCCCCCTGCGATGACACGATTCTCCACCACGCGTATGGCATGACCCAGTGATTCGAGTACGGGGACACCGGAACCGATGAGAATTCCGAATGTGCGCGCGAATTTATCCATCAAGGTATTGCGCACCAGTCCTCCAAAAACCGGGAAATTCAGCTTAACATTATCCCAGATATAGCCCCCGCGAGGTGTGAGCGTCGCAAACCAGATCAGCAGCATCGATGCGATAACCAGAAAAGCGACAATAAGAAAGTGTTCCGAAATCGTATGTGAAACCGCGATAAGCATACGGGTTGGCCCCGGCAGCTTCGCATTAAATCGCGTATACACTTCGCTGAACCTCGGCACCACCACCAACAGCAAGAAAGTAATCACACCTGCGAGAAATACCAGCGAAAAAATCGGATACGACAGCGCCGAAATCACTTTCTGCCGCGTGTCGGCCACTGTCTCCAAATACGAGGACAGCTCCTCCAAAATCACATGCAGATTTCCCGAAACTTCCCCGGCATGAACGAGTGCGATATAGAGATTCGAAAAGACTCCCGGATGTTTCGCCATCGCTTCGGAAAGCGCATAGCCTTTCTTAAGGTCGGTCGAAACCTGCGCGAGAATTCTCTTGAAGCGTTGGCTTTTTTCCTCGGCTAAGAGATTCTGAATCGATTTCTCGATGGTGAGTCCCGCTGAGAACATCGTCGAAAGCTGCCGTGTGAAAAAAACAAGCGTTTTCAAAGGGACACGGTGGCGCAGTCGGTAGATGGTTAGGCTCATCCGCTCGCCGACCGTCATCTCATCAAACGCGACACTGCGGACTTCGCGCACCGAGACAACCTGTCCCGCCCCTTTCTTGCGAAGGGATTCCAGAGCCGCCTCATAGTTGACGGCTTTCAGACTGTCTTCAATTCGCTTCCCCGCGCTATTGCGGACAACATACGCATATGTCGGCATCGCTACCTACCAAATCATTTATACAACCCACGACCTCCGGTCGCGGACAATCACCGAGGCAAATCCTTCATCTGCCCGGAAATTATTTCAACAAAACCGCCTTCTGAACAAAACGACCCGCACCATCCACACGGGCATCAACGAAATAAAGCCCCGACGGTAACCCTTCCGCATTCCACAACAGCTCATGACTCCCGGCAGAGAAAACATCGGACGCAAGTCGGGCTGCTTCCCGCCCCAACACGTCATAGACCACAAGTTTCACACGCGCTGTTCGATTCAATGTGAAACGAATTTTCGCCACAGCATTAAACGGATTCGGCCACACAGGTTCGAGCGTAAACGCCGCCGGTGATGGAGCACGTGGACGATCAGGAATGTCCGCCCAGTTCATACAAACGCCTTCGCGCGCCGTTTCCACATGCGCGATTAAATCCGAAAAATCGAAGAGCGACGGATCAATATCCGTATCCGAAGGTTGTGGATTATTAGGATCGTGCAAATTAAGTCCCCCAACATACGCGAACCAGACATTGAACGACTCTCCGGGCAGCAATTCCGTGTGGTTGCCGACCCGATTTCCCAACGGTCCAACCGAGAACAAATTACGTGTAAAAAATCCATCGCAGACATCTGCTTCATTGGCAGGAGGGGAAGATAGTGACCAGGCTTGCCCATCTTGGGGATGATCGATTATCCACTGGTGGTCACAAATTCGCACCTGATCCAAATCATGCTCGCCATTGCTCATGAGTTGGTATTTGCGTAAATCACCCATAGGAGTTCCATAATCCCGTGTCCAGCCCATTCCTAAGCTGTCGTAGTCAGCGTAGGCTTCCCATGCGGGTCCATAGTCCAGAGCGACGTTGCCGTTCGTTATCCACCAGTTGAACGAAACGCGTTCGATTCCTTGCGAAGGTCCGAGGTAAACGATTCCGAGAACATTCGGTGCGTCAAAATCATTTCCGGAAGGATTGTCGTACGCTCGCCCGTCATTGTCGCAGAAATAAGCAACCTGATGCGTTGATTTGAAACCTACTAAATCATCCTGATGCCAGTCCGGTTCTTCCGTAATCGAGCCTACTCCCGTATAACCGAAGTGCGCTAAATAAATATCCCGCAGGATGTTCTCGCCGATATTCTCAACCTGATATTGAATCCAGTAAATATGATTGCACGGCTCATCTATCATCGTATAGGTCGTGCGCGCAACCTTCACACCGAGTGGCACATGTGTGCCATCTATCGGATCTCCAACCCAGAACGGATCCGTCAATGTGTCTGTGAGTCCTAAAAAAGTGTACTCATGATCGGCAATCGCTCGCGGATCATAGATCGGTTCGCCAAAACAATTGATTGTATCACGGTTTGAACGTTCAACAATCGAACGATCCCCCCATATCCACAACTCGGTGTTGTCAGCAATCCATCCGTCAATACCAACGGAGACTCGTGTAATTTCCTCGTCACCGTCGTCTATTATCGCCCCGATCCACACGGTAGACATATACAAATACTGCTGGCCGGAACCTCCGGGCAATTCGCACTGGGAAGCCCACTCACCCGGGTAACATGGATCTGCTGCGCCATCACTGTGGTCAGGACACCCGTTTCCAAATCCATATGGCATTTGGTTCATCCACATATCATTCCAGCGATCCACCCGATTCCAAGCATCCGGGTTGGGCTGTGCTATCGCTGAACCGACAAACAAGAACACAATACAAGCAAGACAGAGAAGCGCTTTCATCTCCCCACCTCCATATATGTTGTGCTGTCTTCCCGTGCTCCCGGTCGCTACAATTATTTCCATATCCACGACCGGAGGCCGCGGTTCGTAGATGATTCGCCGAGGCAGATCCCCTGATCCGCCCGGAATGTTTGCTATCAGAAATACGGATGGGTCATAGACCCACGCCCTACGATATGTTGCTAATACTCCTGCACGGTCACGCGCAGAAGTTCGTGCGGTGTTGTAATTCCCGCGTAGATTTTGTTCAGGGCGGCGTCTCGCAGCGAAATCATCCCGAGCTCCACCGCCATCTCGCGCAGTTCCTCTTCGTTCGCGTTTTCGAAGATGAGCCGCCGCATGGGTTGCTTCATCTCCAAAAGCTCGAAGATGCCCGTCCGTCCGTAGTAGCCAGTGTTGCGGCAGTGCACGCACCCACGCCCGCGATAAAATTCCTTGTCCTTCATATCATCGCGTGTGAGTTTCATCGCTTCCAACTCGGCATCGCTGGGGACGTAGGTTTCCTTGCACTGCGGACAAATCCTGCGCACGAGCCGCTGCGCCATGACGAGGTTCAAACATGACCCCACCAAAAACGGCGGCACACCGATGTCCAAAAGACGCGTAATCGTCGAAGGAGCATCGTTCGCGTGCACGGTCGAAAAAACCAGATGCCCTGTC
>CBDVDL010000075.1:0-8053 GCA_965372735.1 uncultured Alphaproteobacteria bacterium
ACGGAGGTCATAGGTTCCGGGGCGTACATTCAGAATGAAGTACTCGCCGTCGATATTGGTTGACGCCCCTTGGGTCGTTCCCACGATAAGAATGTTTACTCCCGGCAAAGGCTCACCGGTTGCCCTGTCTTTTACAACACCGGCAATCTTCCCAGTGATCGCACCCATCGCGGGCGCAATCAGTATAAAAAGGAAGATAGGGAGCACCAGATAAATTGCTCGCCTGCTCACCTCAAAACCTCCTGTGCTATAGGTTTGCTCCGGCCTTTGCAAGCCAATTCGTTTTCTTGCGTTTCTTCTTAAGAGTTGTGCCAAGTACATCATTCATCACAGCCCACGGCCGGGGCAGGGAAGATGCCTACCCCGGCTGGAGCTTTGGATAAAAAGATGAGTGCTTTTATTTCAAGAGTACCATCTTGTGGCTTTCGGTGAAGCCCTTGGCGGAAAGTGTGTAGATATAGACACCGCTGGGTAAATCGGATGCATCGAACGGAATCGAATAGGCACCAGCGGAATGCACACCATCCAAAAGCGTAGCGACTTCCTGACCCAGAACATTAAAGACCTTCAGCTCAACACGAGTGCGTGTTGCCACATCAAACTGAATCGTGGTCGTCGGGTTGAACGGATTCGGGTAGTTCCCATAGAGTGTGAAGACGGTTGGCTGCACCGGATGAGGATGTCTCTCGGCTATCACATATTCCACGCCGGCGATAACATACTCCACCCCATACGCGGCGTAGTTCCCCGTGTAATCGTAGCCATCGCAATAGAAATAGATGGTATCTCCATTTGCGACCTGACTGCCATCCGCATGGGTATCCGGAACGGTAAAGTAGTAAGTTCCGGAGGCGGTTTCTGGATCCGTCCAGGTGTGGCTGTCCTGTTCCGCCCAGATCCATTCGGCGCCGTGGGAATAACAAATCCAGTTTACCCAGATCCAACCTTCCCAATCGACCCACGCATTGTCGCTATAGAACGCGCTGACCACATAGGGGCCCAGTTCAGTGGCGGGAGTCACGAGTGTCTGGTCGGTGATGACAGGCGGAGTGAGATCCGTCTCGCCTTCCCTGGCGCAGAAAGTGATGTAGGCCACGCCGTCGGTTCCACCGTCCAATTGACACTGCTCAATATACCCGCCAACCAAGCCGTCATCGAAAATGTCCCAGAGTTTCCAGCCGCCGGCCCAAGTTGCGCCACCATCCGTAGAATAATCTACAAGGAGACCTTCCGGAGTGAAATCTCCCCAGACATTACACATACTGATGACACGGTTGGCATCGAAGAAATGTCCCTGATGAACATAGAGCAGGTCACGAGAGCCGTCATAAAGCAGGGAGTCAATCGGGTTTTGATCTGTCCAAAGACCACCGCCGTAACCTCCATCATCGTAGGCGAACCAATCGTGGTGATATTCACCAGCGCCCGGCACACCGACGTTGGAAAAAACGCAAGGAATCATAGAAGCCGAATTCAACGCTACAGACGGGTATCGTTGCGCACCGGCAATTTCTGAACCAGCGTCAAAAGTTGCCCCCGCATCATCGGAATAGTAAACTGCCGTGGCCGACACGTCGGCGTTACGGAAACAGCAGAAAAGGGCGTTATTTGTTGGATCATAAGCAATTGGGCCACAAGCGCCGATATAATAGCTGTATGCCGAGCCGGAATAGTCGTTGAGTGAGACAATTGTGGCACCAGCACTCATATCCGTGGGAAAACGACCAACATACTGCTCAAAGTTTGCGACCGCTTCCTGGAACTGGAAGAAACAGTAGTTAGCGCTGGCATTTTCGGCCAGGTGTGGGAATGAGGCGGTCGCGTCCATATCGCCGGGGGCCGCAGCGACTACGAGCAGCGCACTCCAAGTCATGCCGTTATCGGTGGACTTGGAAGTCCAGAAGGTGACATTCTCACTCGCGTCGCTACCAGCGATGAGACAGTATAGGTTGCCAGCGGCATCCTTGGCTTCACTCACAGAAATGAAGGTGTTCGTTCCCTCAGCCACAATCAGCGACCGAACCCAGGTCGTTCCGCCATCCGTCGTATGAACGTCGTAGACTCCGTTGTCAGCCGCATTGGCAAAACCATTCAAGACGCCCATGAAGTGCAGGTTGTTGTCATTGTCGCATAGCGAGCCGAAATCGTACATTTCGCCAGTCCAACCCGCAAGGTCGGACAGGTCTCCCGCCTGCATGATGTCTGTCCAGGTTACACCATAATCTGTTGTCTTGTTATACCGATACTGAACGTCGTTTTGGTCCAGATGCCCATTTCCAGAATAGGGCAGACGAAACATTGTTTCCCGGTCAGCACGGTGGGCTTTTGGATTCGTTGCTGCCCAAGCCGATACGGCGAACATCAGGCAGATGACCAGGATGAGTGTGATGAAGATTGCTCCTCTGTTGCGCATGGGTTACCTCCACATGTTTGGTGGCTTGTGAAACTTGTGGCTTTAATCTCCTACTTAGGAGTCAGCCAAGTTATAACTGGTTGTTTATATTATCCTTATCCTTACTCAAAAAGAAAGCCGTCCTGTTTCTTCGGGAAGTCTGGCAAGTCGGCAGTACTTATCTTATGGTATTCCCTATAATTAAAACTATGAAAGTCGCAAAGTCAAGTAAAAACTTTAAAATCCGCATTTTTTTTCAGAATTTAGGCTTGCGCTCTCATTAGGGTTAGATGACTTCAGTAATTTGTGCAAATCTGCTTTTCAGCACCCTGAAACTCGCTTCAAATGGTGACGGAAGGCAGAAGAGGGTCACTTGACTCTCTAAGATTTTATCTGTATAATTCACTGTTTATGAACTTCTAATAATGGAATCGGAGCCTTTGCTTGGAAAGGTCGCCTCTCCAAGAGCTTGACCCACGCATCAAGCTCACAGCGGCCGGAATCCTGATTGTTGGGTTGCTGCTGGTTGATAGTGCCGCGAGCCTCGCTCTGTTCGCTCTGTTGATTGTCCTGACAGCCCTGCTGGCGCGATTCCCTTTGCGACTGGTCGCTGTCGCGGGGCTGACGCTCTGGCCTCTGCTCATACTGACCGTACTTGTTCATGGATTGGCGAGTCCTTCAGCAGGACAGGTAATCGCCACTTTCGGAAGCCTGACATTGACGACCGCCGGATTCGCTCGTGGGGCGATTTTCGCTACGCGTCTTTTGTTTTTTATTTTCATTTCCCGCCTTATCTTACACATCGGAACAGGCGAGGAATACGCTCGAGCTTTGGGTCGCCTTTTTTCACCTCTTCGCCGTTTTCGCTTGCCGGTTGGTGAAATGGAACTCGTTGTCGGTATTGCTTTCCGTCTAATTCCTATACTTGAACGGGAAATCGGACGTTTGCTCTTGGCCAGGCGTGCACGCGGATTGGCGGTCAATTGGATAGGCAAATTGCGCCAGTTGCATGCGATTCTGATTCCACTCTTTGTCGGAGCCTTCCGACGTGCGGATGCCCTTGCCGTCGCGATGGAAGCTCGCGGTTTCGTGGTGGGCGCTCCCCGCTCTTCCTATAAGGTAGCTTATTTCAAGCCGCTCGATGCATTGGCTCTTGGTGTGGTCTTGGGCACCACAATTCTGGCGTTAGCCCTTTCATGAGCTATAACTACCGGCTTCCGTGAATACACATACACAGCAAATGTCATACCGTTTGGAAATCGAGTATGACGGAACCGATTTTCACGGCTGGCAAGTCCAGAAAACCGGACGAACGGTTCAGGGGGAACTCGAAGATGTGTTGAGCAGATTCTTTAAACATCGAATCACAGCCATCGCTGCCGGGCGAACCGATGCGGGTGTGCATGCCGAAGGCCAGGTGGTGCACTTTCATACGGATTGTTTTCGACCGCTCGACATAGCAAAGCGCGCCCTGAACGCCCAGCTTCCCATTGACATCCATATAAAGGATGTCGAACTTGTTCCTATGGATTTTCACGCGCGCTATCGAGCGCATTGGCGATACTATCGCTATACTCTGGCAACAGAGCTTTCCGCACTCCGGCGGCGTTATAGCTGGCGCCCGCGTTTCGACTATGATTTCCAGCGAGTGATGAATGCTACACAAGACCTGATAGGGCGACATGATTTCGTGTCTTTCGCGCTCTCAGGGTCGAATGTCACTAACACTATCTGTGAAGTCTATCATGCCGGTTGGCAGAAACAGAACTCAGAGCGGATTCTCCATATCGTTGCCAACCGTTTCCTGCGCGGAATGGTCAGATTGATGTTAGGCACCTTGATCGAAATTGGACGCGGACGGTTTGAAGAGCATTCGATTCCGAAAATCCTCGCGGCGAAAAGCAGCCAGTCCGCAGGAACTTCCGCTCCCCCTCAAGGTTTGATACTTACCAAAGTCGGCTATGAACCGTGGGAGGGTTTGCCCTGACAAAGAACCTGACGTTTATAGTGAGGAAGCAATGAAATTTTTTCTGGATACGGCAAATATTGCCGAAATTGAGAAAGCGGTTTCATGGGGAATTCTCGATGGGGTCACGACGAACCCTTCGTTAATGGCGAAGGTCGGGGCATCGAATTTCAAGGAACATCTGAAACGAATCTGCGATTTAGTGGAAGGGCCGGTTTCGGGCGAAGTCATCGGCCTGACACCGGAGGAGATGCATACGCAGGCTCTGGAGCTCGCGTCCATCAGCCCATATATGGTCATCAAGCTTCCGATGACTGTCGCGGGTCTTCAAATTTGCAAGCGGCTTCACTCCGAGAACATTCCTGTCAATATGACGTTAATCTTTAGTTCAGCCCAAGCACTCTTGGCCGCTAAAGCTGGCGCATCTTATGTCAGCCCCTTTATTGGTCGCTTGGATGACATCAGCCATTTTGGCAGTGAGCTCATTCGTGAGATTGTCACGATTTTCGACCGCTATGGATTTGAAACCCAATGTCTGGCAGCCAGTTTGCGGCATCCGCTTCATGTCGTAGAAGCCGCTTTGGCGGGAGCACATGTCGCGACTCTTCCGTGGGGTGTGTTGGAAAAACTGATTCATCATCCCCTGACAGATATTGGCATCGAAAGATTCCTCGAAGATTGGAAGAAAGTTCGCCCGGAAGGTTGGTAAACCATATCACCAGCGCGCGTACCCTTTTTTCATCGCCGAGCCGGGTTTAGCACTGTGCCTTTACGCCAAACGACGTACTTATCGTGCGTAACCCATATTTCTCGCCGAGTCGGATTAGCGCAGATTCTCGTCAGTTAAACGATGAAGCCCACGCGCGTAACCCGGCCGGAACTTCAAATTTTAAAATATATTCCAACAGTAAATCTGAATCAATTAACAAATGAAAAGCGCGCGAATCATATCCTATTTTTTCATCGGCTTGATTATCGGTACGGCAGGTATGTATATCTACCACCGCGACCGGGCGTTAAGTCGTGAAATCGAAGCCTTGAGACAACAGGCGGCGAATGTTCGCCAGGTTGCGCGTCAGGAAGCGTCATTGGAAAGTGGCGGCGTCTCGGGATATGGTTTCAATCCCGGCGCATTGCCTCCGTCTGATATAGAAACATCCCGCCAGACGGCGATTACACGCGCCATTTCTCGAACGGCGGATGCTGTCGTAGGTATTAACGTCACTCAAGTACGCGAGGTCGTCGCCCGAACTCCCTTCTATAATGACCCTTTTTTCCGCACCTTTTCCTTTGGCCTGCCTCAGCGTGTTTTTCGTCAAAAGGTCGAAAACCTCGGTTCCGGATTTCTGATTTCTCAGGATGGATATATTGTCACGAATGAGCACGTGGTTCACGGCGCTATTGAAGTGGTCGTAACAACCACATCCGGGAAACGATTCAAGGCTCGAATCGTCGGCACAGACCCTCTTCTCGATGTCGCTCTGTTGAAAATCGAGACGTATGACTTGCCCTATATTGAATGGGGTAATTCGGACGAGACTGTCATTGGTGAATGGGTGATTGCTATCGGAAATCCTTATGGACTCTTTGCCGTAAACGATAAACCTTCCGTAACGGTAGGGGTCATTTCTGCCCTGCAAAGGGATTTTGACCGCAATGAAGACGGGCGCATTTACAGCGATATGATTCAGACAGACGCGTCTATCAATCGTGGGAATTCCGGCGGTCCGCTCGTCAATGCTCAAGGGCAGGCGATTGGGATGAACACCATGATTTTCACGGAAGGGGGAGGGTCGTTGGGAATCAGTTTCGCCATTCCTGCTTCACGGATTCGTTCTTTGATTGACGAACTCCTGAGGGGAGGCGTCAAACGGAATTATTGGATAGGTATCGTGGCGACGGACTTGAATCGCATGATGGCGATTTCTTTGGGGTTGGAATCAACGGAAGGGGCGGTCGTTTCGCAGGTAGAGCCGCAGAGTCCGTCCGACAAAGGGGGCATTGAACCGGCGGATGTTATTCTTGAGATTAATGGAAATCCCATCACCAATGCGCGAGCGGCTCGCGAGCTTCTCAGCAATACGGATTTGAGAGTGGGCGACAGTCTTAGCTTTAAAATCTTTCGCGACGGCAAAATTCTCGATATTAACATTACTCTCGAGGAACTTCCGGAACGCAGTGGATAAATCTTCACAAATTAATCTTCGATTAAATTGATTTCACGGTATTCACGGCCTGACATGGCCGCTATCTGGTCGGACGAAGAGCGCTTCAAAACCTGGTGGCGGGTGGAGCTGGCGGTGCTTGAAGCACGTGCCGCTCGAGGAGACGTGCCCGAATCCGACTTAGAAGAGATTCGCTCAAAAGCGCGCTTCTCTGCCGGAGACATCGCTGAAGTCGAAAAGGTCGTGCAGCACGATGTGGTCGCTTTTTTAACCGTCGCGGCTGAGCACGTCGGGACGGCATCGCGTCATGTCCATCGAGGTCTGACCTCCTCGGATGTTCTGGATACAGCGCTTGCGCTGCAGCTTTGCCAAGCAATTGATCTTTTACAGACAGATATGGCGGCTCTTCACCAAGTCTTGCGGAAGCGTGCGGTCGAGTTCCGTGATACGCCCTGCATTGCCAGAACTCACGGCATCCACGCCGAAGCTACAACCTTTGGCATGCGGTGGCTGGTCTGGCATGAAGAATTCGGAAGACATCAGACGCGATTGGCGGCGGCGCGTGAGCGCATTGCTATGGGGAAATGTTCAGGCGCTGTCGGTGTTTTCGCCCATACGGATCTTGAGCTGGAAGAGCAGATGTGCAAGCGATTGCAGCTCAAACCGGCAATGGCGACCACTCAAGTCATTCAGCGGGACAGGCACGCGGAACTGCTGCAGGTTCTGGCTTTGATTGGAGCCAGCATCGAGAAGATTGCAACAGAGATTCGGCATCTTCAACGCACGGAAGTCGCCGAAGCTTTCGAGCCGTTTGGGAAGGGTCAAAAAGGCTCATCGGCCATGCCGCACAAACGCAATCCGATACTTTGCGAACGCCTCTGCGGAATGGCGAGGCTTCTGCGCGGCTATGCCACGGTGGGTCTGGAAAATGTTTCGCTCTGGCATGAGCGCGATATTTCTCATTCATCGGCCGAGCGAGTGATTTTTCCGGACGCGACAATCGCGCTGGACTATATGTTGCACGTTCTTATTCGTGTTTTGGATGGTTTGGAAGTTGATACCGACCAGATGACGCGCAATCTCGCGATGACAAAAGGCTTGGCGGTCTCGGAAGCTCTGCTGCTGGCATTGACGGACGCAGGGTGGACACGCGAACGTGCCTACTCGCATGTCCAAAAAGCGGCGAAGCAAGTCTGGCAGGGTCAGGTGGATTTCAAACAAGCCGCCGCAAGCGACAGGGACATCGTTGAGCTTTTAGGAGAAGAACGCCTTGCACAGCTCCTTGACGTGCGTCCACCGTTTAAAAAAATACAAGAAATTTTCAATCGAGCTGGATTGACCACAGGGAAACCATAGGTGATTTGTTCAGTCATTTTCAAGGAATGGGGATCAAACCTTTGACTAAACGGGAACGAATCTACGAAGGAAAAGCAAAACGTCTGTACGCCACGGATAAAGAGGGGTATCTTGTTCAGGAGTTCCGGGACGAACTGCTCAATACGAACGGCGAAGTGCAGGCGGCGATTGCGG
>CBDVDL010000076.1:0-8043 GCA_965372735.1 uncultured Alphaproteobacteria bacterium
GGGCGCCCCCAGTATAAAGAAGCGGAACACCTCTTGCTGCTGACTGGGAGAGAAGAAGCTGAAGATAGCGTTTGTAAACAGGTAGAGGACGAGGATGATGGTTGCCCCTACCAGCAGTCGGTCAAATCTCAACGCGGTTTCCCGGTGTTCTAAAGGGTGATGGTTTTATTTTGTTATAAGGGGATTATTTGGGAAGGTCAACTCGTCCTTCGAGTGCTTTCGTCAAAGTAACGCTGTCGATGTGTTCGAGATCGGAACCTACCGGGACTCCGCTTGCGATGCGAGTCAAGCGCACCTGCTTGTCCTTAAACGCTTGAGTCAGGAAAAGAGCGGTTGCATCTCCTTCGGTGGTCGGATTCGTCGCGATAATAATCTCTTCGACAGAAGCGTCGACTCGATTCACCAATTCCCGAATGCGCAGATCATCCGGCGAAATGCCGTCCAGAGGCGACAAGGCTCCTCCTAACACATGAAAAAGTCCGCGAAAGCTCTTCGTTTTTTCAATCATCAGCACATCGGCGGGAGTTTCCACGACGCAGATAACACTTCGGTCGCGTTTCGGATTCCGGCAAATCGGACACGGCTCTTCTTCGGTAAGGTTGAAGCAGACCGAACAGAATTTAATGCGGGTCTTCACATCCGTCAATGCCTGCGCCAGCGCCTCCACGTTTTCTTTCGGTGCGCGCAGAATGTGAAGCGCGATGCGTGCGGCCGATTTTTTCCCCAGTGAAGGCAGGCGGGCGAGTTGTTCGATAAGGTTTTGCAGTGCCGGTGAAAATTCGAACACGGCTACATCCCCGGCAAATTCATTCCGGGCGGAAGCATCCCTCCGGTGACCTGCTGCATGTGCTCTTTGGCGACCACCCGCGATTTTTCGATAGCGGCGCTGACACCGGCAAGAATCAGGTCTTCGAGCGTTTCCGGGTCGTCGGGAGTAATCGCTTCCGGATCGATTCGAATTGAAAGCACATCCCCGCGACCGCTGGCGGTCACGGTTACCGCGCCGCCCCCGGCGGTTGCTTCGACTTCGAGTGTTTCCAATTCTTCCTGCGCTTTGGCCAGCGCATCCTGCAGCATTTGCGCCTGCTGCATCAGTTTATTCATTCCACCTTTCACGGGAACTCCAAAAAAATTATGTAGAAATATACCGATTTATTCTTTTTTCGGTGAAGTTTTGGGTGTATCTTTTACCTCCAAAATCTCACCGCCGAATTTCTCATTGAACATATCAATGTCGATGTCCCCCGGCTTTTGAGAGGGAGACTTCTCTTTGGAAGGCGGTTTCTCTGGAGTGGCCGTTTTCATCGGGGGACTCTTTACTTCCTCTGACGGTTCAGCCTTTGGAGTGGGTTCCGGCGGAGGCGCTGTCGTTGAAACGACGGGCGTGCTGGGTTTCGGCGGCGGTGGGGAAGCGGAGGATGCACCTGCTCCGCGTAATTTCGCCAGAATGTCCGCGATTTTCACACTGCGGTCAAGGCTGACCCAGCGCAGAAAAGCTACTTCAAAACGCATGCGCGGATTCGGGCTGCGCCGGATTTCGGAATCCGTTTCCGACGCGAGCTTAATCAGCCGAAGCAAATCCTCCGGCGATAACTGTTCCGCTGCAGGTGCGTCCTCTTTTTTATCCGCAGAAGCATCGCCGACTCTTGCGAAGAGTTGCTCCATCCAAAAATGTTCGAGGCTGCGGAGAAGTTCTCCGTAATCGATTCCGGCATCGGAAAGCTCCGAAAGATGTGTCAGCGCACCGGCGTAGTCGTGATGGACGATAATCTCGGTGGTGCGCTCGATAATTTCCCGTGGCAAGATGCCTAAGACTTCATGTACGGCATCAAGCGGGATGTCAGTCCCCGAATACGCGATGAGTTGATCTAGCAATCCTTCCGCATCGCGTAAGGACCCCTCAGCTCGACGGGATATGATGTCGAGCGCTTCATCAGGGATTTTTATTTTATCGTGCTCGCAGATTTTTCGCAGGTGAGCGGCCATGACATCGGGACGAATGCGATGGAAATCGAAGCGCTGAACACGTGAAAGAATCGTAAACGGAACTTTGTGGATTTCGGTCGTGGCAAAAATAAACAGCACATGCTCCGGCGGCTCTTCGAGTGTTTTCAGAAGCGCATTAAACGCCGAGACGGTGAGCATGTGCACTTCGTCAATGATGTACACTTTTCGCTTGGCCGAGATGGGAGAAAGCCGCACGGTTTCGCGCAACTTGCGAATATCATCCACGGAATTGTTCGACGCGCCGTCGATTTCGACGACATCGAGGCTGCGTTCTTCGATAATCTGCCGGCAGATTTCGCATTCGTTGCACGGTTCGGCGGCAGGTCCTTTCAGGCAATTAACGGCGCGAGCCAAAATGCGCGCTGTGGATGTTTTACCGATGCCGCGCGGGCCGGTCAGGATATACGCATGCGCGACCCGCCCAGACGTTATCGCGTTCTGGAGAGTAACCGTGATGTGTTCTTGACCGACCACATCACCAAATTTTGTCGGGCGCCATCTTCGCGCCAGTACGGTGTAGGTCACGATGTGAACTCGAAGTTTCTATTTATGTAATTAAAAGGCGCCTCAAGCACTCCCGCGGCACAGGAACCATCGGCTGACCGTTGCTACCTTCCGGTCCTGGCGGGGTTGGGCCGACATCCCTTGCACGGGACTCGCAGGCGCCTTTCTTTTCAATTTTACTACCGTTGCCAAGATAAAGGGTAAGAAAGCGGTAGGGTGTGGGTCTGTGACCCATCCATCTGCAAATCTTACCTACGGGCTGGCTCCGCCTGTCCGATATTACTTTGTACCGGGCATGCGGGACGCATGCCGCGGCGGGGATATTTCCGGGCGGGTCACAGACGCCGCCCCTACACCAGAGGTTTGGTGCGGTGTACCTTTGTGGAGCAGAGCGGGCTCGAACCGCCGACCTATGCGTTGCGAACGCATTGCTCTCCCAACTGAGCTACTGCCCCATTTTTTATAAGGATCGGACATGACAGGTCATGTCCCTACCTATTTTAGCATGATATTATACCGAAATTAGCCGCAAATGTCAAGCTCTCTTTTCGGCGCTACTTCGCGTGAAAAATGGAGAGGCAGCACCTACCGGAACGACATTTGCTATATAGTAAAAAGAATGATATTCGCCTATGCGAGGATGACGTATTTAATCTTGATAAAACAAATACATGGCTTTACACATCGGTGGGCAAAATCCTCCCCTAATCCGGCAGGAGGAGACCTTTGCCCAGTGAACAAGTCCTGAATATCCATGAGCCAGACTCCCCCAAATCAAATATCTTTAATCCCTTCCTCTGAAGTTTCTGAACAGCGGAATCCTCCCGAGGTTCAGCGCGACCTCGCAACATCAAAAGCCCCTTCATCGAAAGCATCTCCCTTTCGTGTCTTGGCTGATCGTGTCTTGACTGATTGGATTGGGAAGCTATTGACAAACGGATCTTCGGACACACCTTCCAGTGAAAACAATGACAAAGAATGTTTGCTCTCTGAATCATTGATGAATGAACCCATGGGATTACTGGCGAGGATACTGGATCACAGTCCGGATGTTTTTTTTGTTTTGGATGGTCATAGCGGGAAAGTTTATTTCAGCAACCGGGTCGGGGTGGGTTGGCTGACGACAGAAGATAGAGATACGATTTTGGGGAAAGATTTTGAATCGCTGTTTCCGGACAGTGAACGTCAATTTGCGGCAAAACTCTGGCGGGATAATGGTCAGGACGAAAATCGGGTATTTCATCTGACGAAACCCGACGACGAGAATGTCTCACATCTTGTTGAATTCCAAGCAGCTCCGATAACTGAGGGCGGAAAGAATTGGATTATCATCACGGGCCGGGAACTCGGGCCCGGAACATTGGGTCCCGAACGTGAGCTTCGCGTTGAGCGTGACCGCATGAACACGTTGATTCGCAGTCTGCGGGATGGGTTGGTGCTTCTTTCCAAGGAAGGTGAGATTCTCTTTGCGAATCCCGCTATGGAACAGTTGTTCGAACCAGATGCATTGCCGAACATCTGCCGGGAGTGGTTGGAGCGTTTCCGCGCCTATGATCAGGTAGGGATTTTAGGGTTTTCATCTCCCTATGAAGGCCAAACACTCGAATTGCTCGCGCAAGACGGCCGCACGTTTCTTGTGACGCGCTCTTATTTATTTGAGTCGAAGAAAACGACGTCCGTGATGCTCATTGTCAAGGATATTACCGAGCTCAAGCTTCTACAATGGAAGGGACACCAGCTGGAAATGGAGCTGCTTCGGGAGTCCAAGCTGGCCGAATTCGGAACCATGGCCGCCGGAATTGCTCATAACCTGAACGGCCCGCTGACAAGCATTCTGGGATTCTGCGATTTGGTGACGATGACAAAGGGACAGATGAAAGAGGTGGACAGGATTCGGGCGCAGGCCATTGTGATGAAGGATACGATTGCGAATTTGATGCAGAAGAGTCGCTATGAGCAGGATTCTGAACCGCAGGAGATACAAATCAATGAACTGATTGAAACAGAATGGAAATTCCTGCATGCTAACCTGTTTTTCAAACATGATGTCGAGAAAATCCTTGAGCTCGATGAGACGACGCCTACAATCTTTGCGGTTTATTCGGATGTATCTCAAGTGGTGGGAAATCTTCTACGCAATGCGATAGATGCGCTTTATCAGAGGGAAGAAAAGCGACTTACCGTCCGCACGCGGCATAATGAGCGTTACATATTCGTGGAGATAATCGACACCGGCGTTGGAATCAAAACGGAAGATATTCCTAAACTCTTCCAACCTTTCTTTACGACCAAACCGATGGTCGGCAAGAGCGCGATTGGAGAACCCACAGGTACGGGGCTCGGGCTCTCGACAACGCGCTCGATTCTGGCTCGCTATGGCGCTGAGGTTTTGGTCGACAGCATGTGGCAGGAAGGATCCACTTTTACGATTCGCTTCCCGCTTACGCGCCAGAACGCTTCAGACTGAAGCGAAAAAAATACGGCCTCTCTCAAGTCGGCTCCTTTTGGGGAGTCGGCTTTTTTTATGCACTTTTTCGGGATTTGATTCCGGATGGAAAAATGTGTAAATTGGTGAAAGATTTGTGCCATAACCGGAGAGTATGATGATAGAATTACCTGCTGGAGTTGAAATAGACGAGCGACCACTTGACGTGCGCTATCGAAGTACGCTTCGCGGTTTGCTTACGCGGATACGGCTTCTATATGACGCTGTTTATGAGCGATTTGGAGCGGAAGGTCTCGAACTTATTCGCGACGTGAGTGCAGCTTATGGCCGTGATATTGCCCTCCGGGTTCGAGAGCGGGAAGGCTTGATGGATTTCCATGATGTCGGGCGATTCGTCGTACGCGTTTTTAATAACATGCAGTCGAAGGGCGACGTGAAAGAATGGACGGACAAACGGATTTCAATTGCCGTTCCCCAATGTCCTTATCCATTCACGCGGCCTGAGATATGCCAAGCGCATACCTGTATGGAAGAAAGTCTCGTGACGGGTTTGAATCCTGATTTGAAGTATTTCATCGAAAAATCCATTCCCACCGGTGATGAATTCTGTCTGCATGTTATCGAGAAAAAAGAAGTTCATCAAGTTTAGTTATATAGCCGCAGTTATTCCGTTTTTATTGAGATTTGCAAGGGGTTAATCGGTTGCACTTTATTATTTTTTTCTGTATGTTGTTGCCGTGGTTTCTCGCCAGAAGATGACGTTCCTGCGAAGCTGGGATAGAGCGGTGGACAAAGCCGGGGCACCGTTGTGCGTCGGACTTGATCCGTTGCCAGAAAAGCTCCCGGCTCACCTTGAATCTTCTCCAGAAGGTGTCTGGCATTTTCTGGAGGAGATTATTCACGCGACCTCTGATATCGCGGCAGCTTATAAACCAAATCTCGCGTTTTTTGAAGCCTTAGGGGCTCCCGGTTGGGAAATGCTGGAGAAGTTGCGCGCGTTTCTGCCTCCTCACGCTCTGCTCATTGCCGATGGTAAACTCGGCGATATCCTTAGTACGAATGAGCAATATGCTGCGGCGATTTTTGAGCGAATTCACGCCGATGCTCTGACGGTGAACCCCTACCTTGGCGGTGAAGCACTGGAACCTTTCCTCCGCAATCCTGCGAAAGGAGTCTTTGTTCTCTGTGCGACATCAAATCCCGGCGCTGAAGAATTTCAGGAATTGCCTATAGCGGACGGTTTTCTGTTCGAGGAAGTCGCGCGCAGGGCAAACACATGGAACCGGAACAGCAATGTCGGATTGGTTGTCGGCACGACGCGGCTGGATGCTTTAGTGCGGATTCAAGAGCTCGCGCCGGAACTTCCGCTGTTGCTGCCGGGCTCAGGAGCGCAGGGCGGTTCAGCGAAAGACATCGCTCGCGTGCTTTTGCAAAATCCACAAAGTCGCGGTTTATTCGTCTGGGCGCGCTCGATTATCTATGCGTCATCGGGAAAAGATTTCGCGGCGGCAGCCCGCGAAGCCGCGCAAAAATGCCGGGAGGAGCTGACATGAACGAAACGGAAGGGCAAGCCCTCCTGCAAGCGTCGGGAGCTTTGCTCGAAGGTCATTTCCTGCTTTCGAGCGGTCGCCATAGCGATATGTATGTCGAGAAATTCAGGATTCTCGAACAACCTTGGCTCTCCGAGCGTTTCGCAAGGGAAATTGCAGACAAGTTTCACGGCGCAGGCATCAATTTAGTCGCCGGGCTTCTGACCGGCGGTATCCTTGTCGCGCATGAAGTTGCGAAGATTTTGCAATGTCGTTTCGTTTTTCCCGAGCGCGTATCCGGCTCGCTGGAGTTTCGGCGCGGATTCCATGTTAAATTGGGCGCGAAAGTGTTGGTGGTCGAAGATGTGCTCACCACCGGCGGCTCGGTCAAGGAACTCATCAAACTTCTTCGGCAATTGGGTGCGCAAGTTCAGGGAGTCGCGTGTTTGGTTCAGCGCGGCGAACCTGAACTTAATATTCCTCTTTTTTCAGTCGTGAAACTGCCTTTGAAAACCTATTCAGCAGATAAATGTCCGCTGTGCGCGAGTGGTGTTCCACTTGAGAAACGCGGCAGCTCATAGATGTAAAGGATTTGATGACAATGCAATTTTGTCCTCTGGGTTCCGGAAGTACTGGAAATTCGATGTTCCTTCGTGGGGGAGGAACGAGCCTTCTGATTGACGCGGGTTTGTCGGCGCGGGTGATTACGCGCTCGCTGGCAAGCCTTGATGTGGCGATTAGCGATATCGAAGGGATTTTGATTACGCACGAGCATGGGGATCATGTACGCGGTGCGGCCGTGTTAGCGCGCAAGTACGATTTGCCGATTTATGCCAATGAAGGGACGGCGGCGCAGCTCAGTTTTATGCTGCCGCAAAACACGGTGATTCGCTGTTTGTCGAGTGAAGGGACTCGTTTCGGCAACCTCCTCGTAAAATATTTCCCGGTGCCGCATGATGCGGTAGCTCCGGTCGGTTTTGTCATTGAAGCTGACGGTGTACGTGCTGCACTCGCGACGGATTTAGGACACATGACTCCGCAGGTCGAACAAGCGCTCGATGGCGCGCAGCTCATCATTTTGGAAAGCAACCACGACGAAGTCATGCTCGCCGCGAGCCGCTACCCTGAGCATTTGAAAGCGCGCATTCGTTCAGCGCACGGTCATTTGTCGAACACGCAGGCGGCGAAAGCATTGAAAGCTGCAGTGCACGATGATTTGCGCCATATCGTTTTAGCTCATCTATCCCGCGAGAACAACGACCCCGGATTGGCACGCGAAACCGTCGAAGCGGCTCTGTCAGAAAACGGCAAGGTGCCTGTCCATGTCACCGGCCACTTTCAAGTCGGGCCGTTTTTGGACGTGTAATGTTTAATGTCGCGTAGGGATTTATCAGACGCGAAAATTGGTGTTGTTGAAATAAGGTTGCGCGAAGGGTGAGGGCATCCCTTCGCGGCGGGTTTTCCGGGTGCATCTGGAGATACACCTCGGCGGGAATTTGGTATAAGGAACCCCCCTTTATCCCCCCGCACGCGGGGGGAGATAGAATTGGTAGTGCC
>CBDVDL010000077.1:0-8031 GCA_965372735.1 uncultured Alphaproteobacteria bacterium
AACAGGCAATGGAGACAATCGATATGGAACACACTCCCCGAATGACCGCAGGCGCGTCTTTCACTCTGACGCTTGTTGTTCTGTTGCTTTCAAGCTTTCTGCATGTCGAGCCTGCACGAAGTATGGAAGTCGTAGGCTCACTGAATGTACCGGATCGCGAAGGAGTCGTCATCCGTGACACCATCGCTTATACAGTTGGCCAGACGGATTTTACGGCTATTACCATCGCTCGCCCTGAATCACCTTCGATTCTCGGCGATATTATTTTGGGGATGGTTATGGAAGCGGTGGATGTCGAAGGAGATTATGCTTATTGCGCCGGAGGAGCCGCTGGATTTGCTGTCGTGGATATTTCCAATCCGCGCTCGCCGTTTCATGTTCATACGACTATTCTGACAGGCCAATGTCTCGATATCGCTGTAGATGACACAATCGTTGTTGTTGCCATCGGAACGGCTGTCGTGATTTGTGGAGTGCGAAACCCGGAGTCGCCGCATGTTCTGGCCACCTACAATCACCCTACAAGCAGTGTTGCTTTGGACTGGGCTACGCGCCGTGTGTGGGCGGGGGGGAGCAACGGTGTCGTCGAGCTGGATATTTCGAATCCGAGACAGCCCTCGCGAAACTCGCATTTTGGAGCCGGACTGCCTGCCACTCCTATTGCATATTCGCCGCCGTATGTCGGTGTCGCGCGCGCGGCGACGCTGCTTGCATTGAACGTAAGTCCTCTCAGTCAAGCCGGTTCTTTCGGAGCGTCTTTCGCGATTCAAGCGGTTTGCGAGGGAGGCGGGTATCAGACACTGATTGGCCTTGCGAATGGAGATGTTCTTCACATTGATGAAACCGAAATGCCGCCGAGCTTTGCCGCGTCCGCCAATGTGGGGACTCAGATTCGCCGTATGGATACCGAGACCATCGATATGGAAGCTTATGTCGCGGTGGCAACCGTGAGCGGCTTGACGCTGATTCGCTATACTCCGGTAACAGATGCTGAACCCTCACCGCCGCAACTCGTGCCGGGAAAATTCGAAATCTCCGCATACCCGAATCCTTTTAACAATTCGGTGCGGCTGCAATTCGCCCGCGCGAAAACCGGCTGGCACACGCTGGAGATTTTTAATTTGGCAGGACGGAAAATCCTGACGCGGTCGATTTTTTTAGGGGGAGATTTTGAGATGTTGTTCAATCCGGAAACTTTGGCAACGGGAATTTATTTCGCGCGCGTCAGTGGAATTTCGGGAATCGCGCGGACGCGTTTGATTTATTTGAAATAGAGCGGAGTTCCGGCCGGGTTACGCGTGGCAGGTTCGTCGTTTGGTCAACGGGTATCTGTGCTGAACCCGGCTCGGCGGGAAGTGAATCGCCGTTGTGGGTCTCCAGACCCGCAATGGTTGAGATAACTTGAAATATCAGAAGAGACATCCATGTTGCAATTTTTCTTATTCCTTTTCATTCAGGCGCTGCTCTATTATGTCGCCTGTCATCTGCTGACGCGCAAAACCGAGCGCGTCCCCGGTATCTTCCGCCTCTTCATCACCGTTTTCCTGATTATGGTGGCAAACTGGTTTTTAGGCGGGGCGCTGGGGCATGGTTGGTTGACGCAGATTATCATCCTCATTGTCGACTTTGTCATTCTCCGTATCGGATTGGGACTGGGATTCATTCGCACACTCATTGCCGTTCTGATTGTCTTTCTTTTGAATCTGGCACTGAGGAATGTCTTCGCGGGAGCCGGCCCATATTTCACCTATGCCTGTCTTGGATTTATCCCCTTCATAGGGATAATTCCTTCGGCAAACCAACGTTTATCTTCTTGAATCTCTTGATGCCTGCAACAAGAAACACCTTTGACTTGTCTAATCCAATGAAAGCAAACGGCATGGATTCGCGCATTCTGCGATGGAGCGCAGCATTTATCTGCGGCTTTTTTCTTCTAACGACGAGTCCGTCAGTCGCGCAAGAGCTGACTTATCTGCTGACATTTCCTGATATTTCAGCCGACAGCACGGCGGTCTATTTTCAGGGGGAAGCATGGACGGCTGTCTGGAAATATAAAGCTGAGCGTCCCGGTTGTGTTCCCGAGTCCCTTGTAGCGGTTTCGCCCGCGGAAAAACGCCTGCGAATCTCGCATGAAGGCAACCGCTTTGCGATAGCGGGAGATACGCTCTGGTGGTTTCAAGGCGCAATAACCCGGAAAGCTTTTGTTCTGCCCTACCCGACGGACGCCGCTCTCCAAGAAATGGAAAAGGTGCGCACGACCGAATCGGATGAGGTGTTGGCTCTGGTCGAAGAGATGGGGCCAATCGCCGCAACGGAAGGACGCGTCTGGTTTGGATTGACCCTTTTCGATGAGGGCACCGATGCCGTCGTCAGCGGTTTGGGCTGGCTTGATCTTCAAACCGAACGATTCGTTCGGCTTTACAGTGCCGACATCGGAAGAAGCAGCCCGAAATGGATCACGGCGTTTTCGGATTCAATCCTGATTCTCTTTGACTCGGAATCTGAAAAAGATGAGCGTTCCCTGCTCTATGTCTATCGAATCGAATCCGGTGATTTTTTTGAAGTGAACTTGAAATCGCTTGGAATTTTTGGCGAACGTATTCTCGGAGCTCATCGCGTAGGAGATTCTCTTTTTTTCAGTACAGACCATGGAATTTCCCTGTGGAGACCGGGGGCGTCTGCGCGTAACTTTTCCACCGTAGCCATCGCATCCCACACGCCTGTGCCGATGAGCCTGCGGACATTCGATTCGGTGATAGAACGCGGGCATACGGAAGTTCCTTTCGATACGCTGCCGCCGAGAGTCTCCACGCGCGTCTGGTGGAAAGCGGGTGACTGGTACGAAGTGGCGATTCCGAATCCCGTTGAAGGATTCGTTTCGGCGGAAGATTGGGAGATGTCGGGTCATATCTGGCGCGAGAGGTATTGGAATTGTCCGGGGGATAATTGTTTCGCGCGAGTGCAAATCCCGATGAAAGGGCAAAACCATTCGGCGGATTTTATTCATACGCCCTTAAAGCCCCTTGGCAGTACGCTCGACGGCATGAAAGTCGGCATAGATGCCGCCTGGGTGCGCGCCGAAAATGTGGTTCCGATTCTTATGGAAACGAAATCACAGCCGTAACTATTTAAATGTAAGGTCTGGTAGTGCCGCACGGCAGTGCGCTTTTTTGAAACAGAAGATCAATCTGATTTGTCTGAATCGCATGGTGCGAGAATAAATTTTAAAATACTCACGCAGGAGATGGAGATAGTATGACGAAGAAATGGATAACAGGAATCCTACTCGCAGTGATTTTGCCGGTGGCGGCAATCGCTCAGTCCGGCGCAGTACACATTCCCGATTATGCGAGCGAATCGCGTTTCTTAGCGGGGACGCCCGGAGCTATCGGCGGAGCGGCCGGAGCGTATTTCAATCCCGCGGTCTGGGCGATGATGAAACGCGGAGAAGTCGCGTTCACTTGGAATGACCGCTCCATCCGGGAGAACTATCTGGATAACTGGGGATTGTTCATGGGCGGCGGAGGACTCGGTTTCAGCATGCGCCGCTCCACTTATCCTTCGATGACTCGTTTGTATGCGCAAACCGGAACCGCTCGCGTGATGGATTATCAATTTGCTTTGGCGGGGGGTGATAGAGAAACCTCTTTTGGCATTGCCTACACGTTCTCTCAGGGAAACGAGATTCCGGAACGTCGGAGCAAGCTGTTGACGTTGGGTTCACTCTGGAGACCTTGCCGACATGCGTCCTTCGGAGCCGCAACCGTTTTTTCGCTGGAGCATCCGGAACGACGCGCGATGATGGATTTGGGTGTCCGGCCTTTCGGAACGCCCTTCGCTACGGTTTTCGGTGATATTTCTTTTAATGAAAAAGACCAATTCGATGGTGTGGACTGGGGCGTCGGAATTGAAGTTGAGCCTCTTTCGGGAATTCGTTTGGCGCTCAAGACTGAAGAGTTAAACGAGCTTGGCGTACGAACCCAAAGCTACAGTCTGCGCCTCGGACTGACCATCGACGGATTGGGATTTCATGTGACGCCTCACTATGACAAAGACAGTGAGCAGACATCGACCAGTTACCTCATTCGTTCGGGTTATTTGATGAGCGGTTTGCCTGTGATGGCTCTCATAGGCCACCGGCGAGTCTTTCAGACGATGAAATTAAAGGGACATTTATCCTATCAGAAAGCAAAATTATTCGATGACAAAAAACATCCGCTGATTGATTTAATTCAGCAGATTGAGGACGCAAAGAACAATCCGCTGGTCGGAGGTATTGTTCTGGATTTGACCGGATTTTCCAGTGGGTGGGGTTGGGTAAGCGGCCCGGAACTCATCTGGGAGCTGCGCGAAAAACTCATTGATTTCAAAAAGAGCGAAAAAAAACTGATTGTCTATTTCGAACGCGCCGGCATGTGGGAATATTATCTGGCATCCGTCGGAGACAAAATCTGGATGGATCCCGTCGGAGCCATCATGCTGCCGGGATTCAACATGGGACGGACGTTCTGGAAGAACTTCTTCGACAAAATCGGCATCGGCGTGGAAGAATTCAGATATTTTAAATATAAATCCGCTTTTGAAGCACTATCCCGCGAGAATTTTTCGGAAGCCGACCGGGAACAAAGAGACGAACTCGTCGGAGATACGTATGATGAATTCGCCAAAGACGTCTCCGCTGTTCGAAAGATGTCTCGCGCGAAGTTCGACAGCCTTGTCAATCATGAACTCTATTTTACAGCCGATGAAGCCATGAAATTCGGCCTCGTTGACACCATCGGACGCCGGGACAAAGCGAAGAAATTCGCGAAGGAAGTATCCGGAAAGAAGACTATCTTTTTCGCCTCCCATAACTCGCTTTTGGAAGAACGCGCCGAACGCGATGAATGGGGAGAGCCTCCGCAAATCGCTCTGGTGTATGCCTTGGGAGTCTGCGATTTGGAAACCGGTATCCGCGGTCGCTATACTTCGCGCGTGCTCTCGAAGCTGGCCAAGAACAAGCGCGTTAGAGCTGTTGTTTTACGTGCGGATTCTCCCGGCGGCGATGCGTTGCCGTCGGATCTTGTGGACGAACAGGTGGGTAAAGTCTCTGAGAAGAAACCGATGATTGTCACGCAGGGCAACGTCGCGGCATCGGGCGGCTACTGGATCAGCATGAACGCGGATGATATTTTCGTATCTCCCTATACGATTACGGCTTCCATCGGTGTCATCGGCGGCTGGCTTCACAACGACGGCTTCGGTGACAAAATCGGATTCACCTATGACCATGTCCAACGGGGAAAGCACGCGGATCTGGGGAGCGGAATCCGTCTTCCTTTCCTGAATGTCGCAGTCCCCGATAGGAATTTGAATGATGAAGAGCAGCGGCAGGTGAAACGACTGATGTTGAAATTCTATGATAATTTCGTGGAAAAAGTAGCCAAAAGTCGAGACCTCGAAACCACTTATATCGATTCCGTCGGTCAGGGGCGCGTGTCTATGGGACGCCGCGGCCTCGAGCTCAAATTGGTGGATCGCATCGGCGGACTGGACGATGCTTTGACGCTGGCGAAGAAGAGAGCGGGGCTTTCTCCGAATCGTTATGTTGAAATCGTCGAATATCCCAAACGTAAATTTATCGATTTCGATGCTCTCTTCAAAACGAGCGGACCTTTTGGATGGCTGATGAAGAGTAAAATTGAAAACAGCGCGGACTATGAACTTGAAATCCTGCGGCGCATGAACCTGCAATCCGGAGAGTTTCTCTTTATGGTTCCCCCCGAATATATATTGGAGTAACATGACGCCGACAAAAAAATCTCCTAAAAATAAGCTGGTTGCGCGACCGGAAGTGGTTACTTTTCCGAATCCGAATCCCGAGCGCGACTACACGATTCGTATCGAGAATCCGGAGTTCACCTCGGTCTGCCCGGTCACGGGACAGCCGGATTTCGGGACGATTATCGTGTGCTACACACCAGACAAACTTTGCCTCGAACTGAAATCCCTAAAATTTTATTTCCTTGCTTTCCGCAACGCAGGCATCTACTACGAAGCCGCCGTCAATATGATTCTAAGTGATTTGGTGATGCTTTGCCGCCCGCGATGGATGGAAGTTATCGGGGATTTCACTGCCCGTGGCGGGATTACCACACGGGTTCAGGTGGAATATATGAAACCAAATCCTCAGAGAAAGCGCAAAGGATGAAAGGCAAGCTGACGGTTCTTTGGGTCGGTCTTTTCATTGCCTGTGAAATCATCTCGAACGTTACCGCCGCCAAGCCGGTGCAGCTTGGCCCGATTGTCGTGCCCGCGGCCATCTTTCTCTATGCGATAACGTTCACTCTGTTAGATGTGCTTCATCGCGAGGTAGGCTACAAAGGACTCCGCACGGTTATCTGGGCGGGATTCGCAGCGAATGCTTTGTTGGCGTTCTATGCATGGTTCGCGGTGGCGCTTCCCGCCGCAAGGTTTTATCCGCACGCGGAAGCGTTTTCAAGTGTGTTGGGTTCCACGCCGCGCATTGTTGTCGCAAGTCTCTCAGCTTATCTGGTTGCCTCGTTTACAGACCGGGAAATTTATCACTGGGTTGTTGTGCGGTGGGGAGCCAAACCTTGGCTGCGCGTGATTACCTCGAATGCGATCTCGACTCTAATAGACAGCATCCTTTTCATTACGATTGCTTTTGCTGGAGTCTTTCCGATTTGGAAGCTGATTATTGGGCAATATCTTATCAAGATGGTGGTTTCTGTTCTAAGCTTGCCGCTTATTTATTTAACGAGAGGTCGTGAAGAGGAAGATTCATCTCGCGCCATGAATAAGAGTAAGTAGAGTTAAAAGAGCCACTTGACAAAGTCCGAGAAAATCCCTAAATTAACCTGATTAAAATAGGAAACGGTCTCGTGGCATCACCAAAGGCTCAGGCGCGTTCGGCTTCCAGAACCCGCAAAAAGAAAGACACTGCCTCTTTCCGACTTCCCTTCACTCGCATAAATTACCTGGGGTTGGGATTAGGGATTCTGGTCATTATTATCGGCTTCATTTGCCTTTCCCGGCCACCGGTGGATGGCTTCATTTCGCTGACGTTGGCACCTGTTCTTCTGGTTTTGGGTTATTGCGTCATCATCCCGATTGCGATTTTCTTAAAGGAGCCCAAAGCGAAAACCAGCCGGGAGTAAGGGCGACCTGCCTGGCGTCGCCGGTATCTGTCTGCGGGCATCGAACCTGCCGTTCGGGCGATTAGCTCAGTTGGTTAGAGCGCTTGCTTTACACGCAAGATGTCGGCGGTTCGAATCCGTCATCGCCCACAACCCATTAAAATATAATAAGTTCCAACGCGGGGTCGTAGTTCAGTTTGGTTAGAACGCCAGCCTGTCACGTTGGAGGTCGCGGGTTCGAGTCCCGTCGGCCCCGCAAAGTATTAATAATTATGGGATTAGAAATCTTCTAATCCTTTTTTATTTATCTCCTTAGCATAAGTCCACAGTTGGAAACTCTTTCCTTCTCTAATGTTGCTTTATTAAGGCCGTCTCACCGTTGTTAGTCTCTTGGGCCCGCAATGGCGCCATTGCGACTTTGGAGAGTCACAACGGCGCGCGACACTCAAACCTTTCTGAAAAGAGATAGGGTTGTTTCAACAAAGGTTGACTCGGATGTCGGGATGTTTGGCTGTGGGTTTGACGCGTTGTGCATTTCGATAGATTAGATAGCGTTTGATGGCCGCATTTTGTTCGTCGTGGGTGGCAAAATAACGACCACTGAGCACGAACTTGCGAAGCGCCGTGAAGTGACATTCAATCCGGTTTATCCAGGTGCAGTAGGTCGGCGTAAACACCAGGGTGATCTTGTGCGTTTTAGCCCAGACCAGCACGTCATGTTTCTTGTGACTGCTGCGATTGTCCAGAACGATGTACAGACGCTCGTTCGACGGATACCGAGCGCGGATATCTTTGAAAAAATCCAGCACCTCGCCCCAGCGTTGCCGTTCATAGGGGTGTCCCCAAAGCACATCGTCGCGCAGATCGTAGGCAGCCAACAGATAGCGCGTGC
>CBDVDL010000078.1:0-7962 GCA_965372735.1 uncultured Alphaproteobacteria bacterium
AGCGCGTTCAGAACTTGGTCGAAAACTGGTCTCTGAGATTGATCGTTTCTTAGGTAATTATAAAAAGGAAGATCCATGCTCAATCAGCTTAATCGACGAAAAAGATAAAAAACTTACCGTGAAACTGTTCCGAAAAGATGCACGTCTGTTTAACAGACGCTCACGCGCTTTGGTTTTGCTCATTGATGAATCGGACAGGCGGATTGCAGAAACCTCCGTCAACTGGACGTCATTCTTTCAACGCGTCGTGCACAAAATCAAGAATGGTATCAATAATGTTTCCGCTGCAGGGCAACGATTGGCGCACATGGCGAAGAAAAATATCCCGGATATGCACCGCAGCATCGAGGATTGTCGCGAGCGCATCATTGGAGAAACGGAACATGTCAAGGAAATGTGCCAAAGTCTCGGGAAACTCGAGGGGTTGATACTCACAGGGCGGACAGACATTTCCACATCTCTGCACAGACTAATCGCAAGGTATAATCGCACTTACTCACCGAATATTCTCTTTACTTTTCGTGACGGTGGAGAGCCTGTTTATGTGCCTCTTAGTTCAGATGGCTGCGATATTCTATTCACAAATCTGTTGGATAATGCAACGCAAGCCATAGAAACGAAAGGGAGTGTCCAGTGTTCTTTGAACATTCGAGAGGAGTTCGAACAGCATGAGCATCCACCTCGAATTGTGAAGTACGCCGACATCGAGATTACCGATAATGGATGCGGAATTCCAAAGGAAATTCAGGAGAAGATTTTCGATGTGGGAGAAAGCTCCAAAACCGGCAGCGCGGGTCTTGGACTGAGTTTCGTCAAAGAAATCATAAAACAGATTGATGGACGCATAACGGTTTTCAGCGAGCCGAATGAATTGACCATTTTCACAATAACCATCCCTGTGAATGATAAGGAAGATGTGCTATGAATGCTCGTGAATGGAATCCCTCGGTTCTAATCGTCGAGGATCAGCCCTATGGTCAGGATATTCAAGCCGTTCTTTCCGAAGAAGGTTTTGCGGCTACGATTGTGAAAAATGGCCGCGAATTTCGCTCAGAATTAGCGAAGGGACGACCTGATGTCGTTCTGATGGATTTATCTTTGCCCGAATTCCACAATGGTGAAGAAAAAGAAAATCTCGGCCAGAAATTATTGAACGAAGCCCGCGACAAATATAACGGAATACCTATCATCGTTGTCACAGGTGTCGGCAAAGTTCCCGAGGCTGTCAAGGCGATAAAATCAGGGGCTATCGATTTTTTTGAAAAGCCGGTCAATTTCGAAAAATTAGTGCATCGCGTTCGGTACGCCGCCGAGCATTCCCGTCTCTATAAACATAACGAACAACTCATTGAGCGGACAAGAAAGAGCGAAGGTTTCATCGTAGAATCTTCTGTGATGAAAGAGATATGGGAACAAATTAAAACATTCGCTCGAACGAAAGCGCGTATCTTTTTATCCGGCGAACCGGGCACAGGCAAAAGTATGCTGGCGTATATTATTCATCGCTTATCTCCTGTTTCGAAGGGTAAGATTGTTGTCCTCGATTGCGCGGCGATTACGTCAAATTTGGCGGAATCCAAACTCTATGGACATGTTCGCGGCGCTTTTACCGGAGCCATCTCTGACCGAACAGGCGTTTTTGAAGATGCAGACGGTGGAACGCTTTTTTTGGACGAGATTGGCGATCTCCCGGATGATTTGCAATCCAACTTACTGACAGCAATACAGGAAGGCGTTATTACGCGTGTCGGAACAAACTATCCTACTCCTGTTGAAGTCCGCCTGATAATGGCAACAAATAAACCCATTAAAAAATATGTCGCGGAAGGCAGATTTCGAAAAGATTTGTATGATCGTCTGGGGAATATTCGGATACATATTCCGCCGCTTCGCGAAAGACCGGAGGATATTCGAGCAATCGCTCTAAGCAAGGTTTCTGTTATTGCTCAGCGAATCGGAGTGCCCGAACGCGAATTGCCGGACGAAGCCATAAAAGAGTTGGAAGAGTATCCTTGTCCCAAGAACGTGCGGGATATCGAAAATACATTGGAGTACGTTCTGGCGCTGCAAAAAACAGGTCCAATCACTTCTGAGGAGATTCGGAATTGTCTCTGTCGCGATACCAAATCAGGAGTCGAAGAGCCGGTGTTTGCATTGGATGATGGAAACAAAATACCGAAAATGAGTTTCGATGAACTCGTTTCACAGTATGAACGTAAAATCCTCCTAAAGACCCTGTCCGGAACGAACAACAATGTCGCCGAAACATCGCGGCTTTTAAAGCTGACTCGTCCGCGAATTTATCGACTTTTTCAACAACTGAAAATTGATCCAAACAACCTTCGAGGTGTCACGAATATGTAACACCACCGCGTAACACCTGTTCGAATATCGTTACAGCTTTTTCGTAACTTTGTGCGATACATCTGACGCATAATTTTTGTTTTTATGTGAGTTAGTTGTATCGCACTTTTTCAGGTCAATCTGGTCCGTGTTTTGCGCAATGTTATGACAGGTTCTCGTGAAGAGAGACTGTCAGAAGTCGGCAAACTCGGTGACTATGATTGACCTTTTGCTTTATTATACTAATCAGGAATTGGCGTCCCGATGTGTCTCGGTTTTAAGCAGAAACGGTTTCCATATCCGGACTTTTGACAATGTAGTACAAGCGAGAGCCTGCCTGTTTGTTTCGCATATCGATATTGTGCTGATAGCTTCGCTGAAACACCCGAAAGAATCGAATGGATTGCAGAATTTTATTCGAGACCAAAACCTCCGAATCCCTATTTTCTTTCTCGAACCCCGCGAATTGATAAACCGATTGAATAATCAGAAAAATTTTACCTTCGCATTAGAACCCGCCAACGAATTCGCTTTAAAGCTGAGACAACTACTTTTGGGATTTACCGAAGGCTCTATGAATAACGGAACCGCTAAATCGATAAAGCGAAATCTGAAGCGTTCACATCATCTCGCAGATTTCAAATTGGCAAAGGCAACGTTTGAACGCGAGTTTCTTATCGACGCTTTACACAAGTATAAAGGAAATGTATCTCAAACAGCCAATGCCATCGGTATCGCCCGCCGCAATTTGCAGCTACGATTAAGAAAATTCAACATCAATGCCCGTGAACTTCGTCAGAGATTGAGATAGTAGCCGTTAAGTAATGTTCATCGAAATATTTGTGGACTCACAGTATCAATAAAAAACCTTTGCGGATTGTTGGTTTCTTGTTTATCTAATTTCAATGGAGGTTACCATGAAAAAGTCATTTACTTGGTATGTTTTTATTTTGATTGTGCCGATTTTGGCTTTCGCCCAGCCTCAGGTTCCCACGTCGATCAATTACCAAGGGATGTTAATGGATGACGCTGGCGATCCAATCACAGCTGGTGCTCTTCCCACAGAATTCAAAATTTATGACGCACTGACGAACGGGACTTTACTGTGGGAGGATAATTTCAACCTGGAAATTGACGAGGGTTTATTCTCCGTCATTCTCGGGCCAATACCCGATACAGTATTTACAGGTACCACTGGAACAGAACGCTCTCTGGAAATCGCGCCATACTATTTTCCGGATGGGTATGAACCCATGGCACCGAGACAGAAGATTGTCTCCGTCGCTTACGCGATGCGGGCAGCGATTGCCGACAGCGTAGTCAATGGGCCCAACGGCGGCGTTGAATCTGTGGGTGTGGATGCTCCTCTCGAAGATATTGGCACTGCATCAAATCCTCATCTTAAGTTGAACTACGCGGGCGGGCTATATCTTGACGTTGATACTTTAAAGGTTTCTATAGGCGAGAACGAAATTCAAGACAACGCCGTAACTCTCCAGAAGATCGCACCGACTATCATTGGGACCGTTGATGGAGTAAATCCAGATGTGGATGGTGGCGACATTGACCTCGTCGAGGGCACGAACATAACAATCACGCATCCCGGTGGGAATGCCATTGAGATTGCCGCAGAATTTGATCCGGGACCTATCGATCACGGAACATTGACAGGTCTCGAAGACGACGATCACCCCCAGTATTTCCTGCAGAACGGGTCAGAAAATTTCGAGGGAAGTATCATTCCTTCGGTAAATAACTCCTTTGATATTGGAAGTGGCTCCAGATTTTGGTCTAACGCCTATTGCAATAACATCCGATTGTATGGCAGTATTTACGGCAACCCCTGGTGTGATATTTGGGATGTTGAGAACATAATGCCATACGAAGATGAGAGTGGTAACTTGGGCGCCTCCAACTACAGATTTGAACATGCATTTATTGTGAATCTCCATCAAGGTTCACTACTCCAAGATACACCAATTCCTGAACCCGTTTCAGAATTTGATGTAGTCGTGATGGATGGAAGCCGTGGTCAATTAGTGACATCCACACAGGCCGGAGATCGACGAGTCTTTGGCGTCGCAAAATACACAGAGGAGAAGACGATTGGAAAGGGTGACCGCGCTCGAACGGTACCCGCCGCATTCTACCCAGTGACCCACGGCATATGTCACATCAAAGTGATAGGGCCAGTCAGCGACGGTGATTTCCTGGTTTCATCCAGCACGCCGGGTTATGCTATCGCATCGTCAGATCCAAAGATCGGTACTGTGATCGCCCAAGCTCTGGAGGATTTTAATGGAAAGTCAGGCACAGTAAAAGCTATGATCAGAAAGTTTTAGGGAGAAGAATAATGAAACACTCTACTTTTTTCTTGCCCCTGACATTTCTTATGGTTGCGGTGTTATCGATACCTGCTTTCGGGCAATCCCAGAGCGATCATTATGCGCTGACCAAATCGGTCATGGACGAGAGTGGCAGGATAGGAACATCTAACCATTATGATGTTTACTCGGCAATCGCGCAGCCATCTCCCGTTGGGGAACAGGGCAGCGAAAACTACCTGCTGAAGGCGGGTTTTCTTCCGTGCTTCGGCATTTCCCCTCTTGACTCGATTCAGGCATTGGTAATCTGCCAGATAGCTCCGGATGTCCGGCTGTGGTGGGAAACTATTTCGGGAGCCAGTTTCTACAATATCTACCGAGACACGGAACCCTTTTTCACGCCTGGGCCTGGAAATCTGATAGGGACAGCAGCGGACACGTTCTACACGGATGCAAATGCGTTTACACTACCATTATCGCGGTATTTCTATATAGTGGTGGCTTCGAACCCGTAGAGTTACAGGTAGATCAAGAGGCCTATGTCGGCGAATTGACCTTGTTGGCCGCTCTGCCTCCCGAAGGCAAGCTGACACGCGAAAGAGTCCTTCAATTACTTCATCGGCAGCGATAATCGAACTACTGGCGAATAGGTAAAACCAATCTATCTATTGTTTTCTGGATATAGCCGCCGAAACCTCAGAATCAAATAACTGGTTCTCGATTCCCAAGCGTGAACATGAGTGATTTGAAGTTAGTGAGGGGAGGGCTCTGGATAGAAAATATCCGGGCCCTCCGGCGGCTTTTAACTCAACATGGCAGGTGCGTTTTATTTGATCAAACAGCAACACCTACGAAAATCAAGCCTTTTCGATCCCTCTTTTCTTGTGCAGTGAAGCATTTCGGAGCGAACATCCAAGAGTTTACAGATGCTATCTCTTGCCGGAATTCTCAAAATTTTGCATCGAACCAAATTAAAAGTAACTTCTCCGGTTCCTGAAAGTGGATTTCCAAATCAGTATGCTCTCTCTCCGAAGAAGCGATGCACGAACCGTCCCGGTTGTTCAGATGATTGAGCATATGCTACGTTGGGCACGTAAACAGTAACGCTATCAAGCCCGTACGCGCTACCGCTTATAACGGAGTTGCGAACTCTTTTGCCAACGTCCGAATAGTTTTAACTGGAGTGCCCCCTCAATCTATCCAGTCCTATGGGCGCAGTCCACCTGCGGGAGGAGGGGAAATCTGCACATTCTAAGATGACTTCATGCTTCCCATCATTCATTTCGAGTGTCTGAATTTTACAAATCATTGATACTACAGACATTCGAGGTAGGTGCCGTTCTGAAAGGGAATGAAGATTGGAACTTAATGATTATTGCTGAGTAAAATACCCGATGAAGCAACTTGCAATCATACTATCCCTCGTCTCATTACTGTTTGTCATGGTGACTCCTGTACTGGAGTTCACACATCACCACTCTGACGAGGAGGCTGCTGCAGCCCATCCGCCGTCGGATTGTGACTGTGGGTGCGTTTATCATACCAGCTTTCAAGCTATCGTGGATAGTGAAGAAATAGTTAATTATTCTCCGGCTATTTCCATTACTGATCGCTGTACCTCCACCCCACCTGAACCCCCCGTTTTCCCTCTATATCAACCTCCAAAATTGTTCTCCTGATTCACGGCTTTTTCCAGCGCGAAGAGTGTGCTGGACACTATTATCTTGTGAATTTGGAGGACAGGAATGCACTTCCCCGTTTTATTTGTGCCGCTCCTGACTCGAGCGGCTTTTTTTGTCATGTCTCTTGTCATCGCTTGTTCTGCGTCCAACGCTGAAAACCTGAGCTGGATACTAACAGAGTTTCCGCTTACGTCGCCGGTGCTTGCCGATGCTCGCCTTAAGCTTTCAGAGGCTCGAGCCGATTACACATCCAATCGTGCTTTGCCGAACCCTTACCTTGTCGGTGAGCAGGAGCGTTGGGACGATGATTCTGTTCCAACAGAAACGACCATCGGCATTCGACAGAATTTCGGTTTTTTGTGGACGCAAAGTTCAAGAGTCCGTGCGGCTCGTCTCGCCTACGAATCTGAGCTCGCGAAATTTGAAGAGCTGCAAAATGAACTTGCCGCTCAGGTTGTTGCGACCTCCTATAACTATGACGGATTCCGGCGGCAAAGCGTCGTGCTGGACAGCGTATTGAATCGCGCGCGCGAACTAACGGATGCGATGGCGGCTCGGCGGGAGTTGGGAGATGTTTCTCTCTATGATGAGCAACGGCTGCAAATCGAATTGGTTCAACTCCAGCATCGCCGACAACAGTTATTCGCTGAGGAACAACGAACGCTGACGGAGCTGATTCGATTGACCGGATTGTCGGAGCACCCGCTTGAAGCCATCAACATTGATATCGAGATTCTTCCGTCTGAGATGTCTATGGAAGAAGGCTTGAGTTACGGATTGGAACACCGTCCCCGCGCTGTCGCAGCGGCTCGCAAATTGGAATCCGCCGATTGGTCACATCGGGCTGCCAGACTTTCGCAGCTTCCCGATTTCAGCATTGGATTCGGGTTGAAATCTCAAAAACCCGGACAAGACGGCAGCGTTATTGATGCCGAACTTGAGATTCCAATCTTCGGTCAGCGTCGAAGTCAGAAACAGCTTGCAACAGCCAATCTCAGACGCGCGGAAGTTCACATGCAGTCGGAGCAGCAGCTTGTCGAGCAAGAGATACGAGCCGCATATAAGCAGTGGAATCATCTGCAAAACCTAAACGCCTTTGCGTATACCGGTATGGCAGACAGCGCTAAGCGGAACATGGAGCGTGGAGTTCTTCTCTATCTTGAAGGCGAATCGAGCGCCTTAGAACTCGTTGATGCGCTGCGCACGGGAATCGAGGCACAGCGAGCCACTGTCGAAATCAGAAATGCCCTTGTCGCCGCCAAAGTAGAGCTCAGGCGCGCTTTGGGACTCAACATTGTGGAGTGAATTACATGACCAAGTTTAGACTTCTGCTAATCGTGCTAACAGCCGCAATGATTGTTATTGCAGGCTGCAGAAGCGGAGAACATGTGGAACGTCATCATGAAGAGAGCGAGGAACATGGTGAACATAGCGAACATGATGAACACGACGACGAGCGAGTCGTTCCACTCGGTGAAAGAGAGATCGATGAGTTCGGTATAGAACTGGGAACCGCGGGTCCGGGAAAGTTGCAGATTCATGTTAGCCTTTCCGGAGAAATCGCGGTGAATGCGGACCGCTTGGTTCATATCGTTCCTCGGGTGCCCGGAGTC
>CBDVDL010000079.1:0-7907 GCA_965372735.1 uncultured Alphaproteobacteria bacterium
CAAGTGGGGGAGAGCTATTTCTCGAGGCACCTGCGGAAGCGACGGGTTTATATCGTTACGAACTGCTTAATCTGACCAATGCGTACGTCGCCGATATTTCCGACCCACTTCATCCGCGAATGGGACGGGGCAGCGTTTTTGTGGACAGTTCGCGAGCAGACGCTCAGAGTCGGTATTTTGCCTGCACATCTGAAGCTCTTCGAACGCCGCAATGGGTCGGAAAAGATGTTCGCGGAACAGAAGATTATGACCTGTTGCGTCAGAGTGATTTACAGGCGGACATGATTATCCTGACGCCGGACGAGTGGTTCGATATGATGGAACCCTTGAAAACGTTCCATGAAACAGATGTTGAAGAGCCGTTGTCGGTGATGCGGGTAAAGCTCAGCGATATCTATGATGAGTTCGGCTGGGGAAATGCAGACCCTGTTGCTATTCGTGATTTTCTCTACTATGCACATAATAACTGGCGCGGTCCCAGTGGAGCGGAACAGGCTCCGCGCTATCTGTTGATTGTGGGAGATGGGAACTACGATTATCGAGGGAATTTAGCCACATCTGACCGGAATGTCTTTCCCCCGTGGGAATGGCTGTCCACTTGTACGGACGATTACTACACGGAATTCGGCGGGTTGCTGCCGTACATGTTTACAGGACGTTTGCCCGTGCAGACAGCGTATGAGTTACAGGTTGTGCTCGACAAAATTACCGGTTATGGCGGCAATCCTCTTTACGGCCCGTGGAAGAACACGGCGACATTTGTAGCTGATGACGAATACAAGAAGGGCTGCAAAATCGGCGAGAAGAATCATACGGTAGACTCTGAGGATATCATTAATTCGGTTCTCCCGCCGTATTTCAGTTTTAAGAAGATATATGAGATATTCTATCCATTTCGCTCCAGTCCGACGGGTGGATTCAAACCGGATGCTACGCGGGATCTGATTGAATGTATCAATCGAGGAACGCTCATTGTCAATTACATGGGTCATGGCAACCCGGAAGTCTGGACGGACGAACAGGTTTTTGTTTCTAACCGTGATACACCGCTTCTGGAAAACGGACGCATGCTGCCGCTCTTCGTGGCGGCCACGTGCAGTTGGGGGCAGTTTGATACGCCTCTTCTGAGATGTCATCCCGAAATTCTGCTGACGAGACCGAATTCGGGGGCGATTGGCTGCTTGGCGGCGACCCGTTTTACGAGTCCCGGCAGTAATAAAAGTTTTCTCATTTGTTTTTATACGGAGACATTTCAGCAGCGGCTGCCTCGCACATCGCTGGGGGAAGCGCTCTTGCTCTCGAAGAGTGCTGCGCCGTCGAATGCCGAACGCTACCATCTTTTCGGAGACCCGGCTTTGCGTCTGGCCACACCCGAATACGGCGCACGTGTTACGAATCTCTCGTCCGATTCTTTGCAGGCGCTTTCTCTCTTCACGATTACCGGCGAGGTCCTGCGTGACACGGTGAACGTCTGGGAGGATTTCGAAGGTATCGTCGAAGCGCGAGTCTTTGATAACGAGGAAACGGCGGTTTACTATTGGTGTGGAAACGAAAACTACCCGTTTGAGTATCGCCTTCCCGGAAACGCCATCTTTCGCGGAACAGCTGGAGTCCATAACGGTCAATTCTCTGCGACCTTCCGTGTCCCGAAGGATGTAACCTTCGGAGGGCTCGATGCGAAAATCAGTCTCTATTTTTTCGGAAGGGATGCATCGGGTGATTCCGCGGATGGCATCGGCGTGCAGGAAAATATTCCGATTGCTTCCACTGTGGGAACCGACACGGACAGCTTGCCGCCCGTCATTACAGCTTGGCTCGAAACAGAAAGCTTTCAGCCTGGAGACCCGGTGAGCTCATCACCCCTGCTTTCGGTGACGATAACCGATTCCTCCGGCATCAATTTGAGCGGTGAAGTGGGGCATAAGATTGTCGTCAGGGTAGATGAATCCTCATCCGAGGATTTAACGCCATTTTTCAATTATGATTTGGACAGCTATACGAGCGGAACTCTGGAGAAACGACTGGGACCATTTTCTCAAGGTGAACATCACCTCGTGATTGAAGCGTGGGATAGCTTTAATAATCTGAACCAGCAATCGCTCTCATTTTTCGTCGGCGAGGAAGGTCCGGCGGGCTTCGAATTGCGTGACGTGTTGAACTGGCCGAATCCCATGAAGGACAATACCTATTTCACCTATTTCTTGACCCAGCCGGCAGCCGAGGTTCATTTAAAGATATTCACCTTGACCGGAAAGCAGGTGTATTCCCTGGAAGGGCTGGATACCGGCTACGGGTTCAGAAGCAACAAGACTCGCTCATGGGACGGTCGCGATGCAATGGGGCATGAGCTGGCGAACGGAGTTTATTTTTTCAAAGTTATCGCTAAATCTGCCGCCGGAACACGTTCGGAAAAAGTCGGCAAGCTTGTCATCTTGAGATGAGATTTCACTCGCCGAGCCGGGTTCAGCACTGTTTCCTTTGCGCCAAACAATGAACTTATCGTGCGTAACCCGGCCGAAACTTGATGTTTTTGAGATATGTTATTAAGGATTGGCAAAAGCAATCATCGAAACGTACTAACGAATAAAAGAATCATAGAATAAAAAAAGCTCGGAGGAGCAAATGAAACGATTTGGGTGTATCATTCTCGTAATAGCGCTGGCGTTCTCCGTGTTTCCCGCGCAGGCGGCCGGAGTGAGCCAAGCGACCATGCTCTTTCTAAAGATTGCGCCTGGCGCTCGGCCGACCGGAATGGGAGAAGCCTTCGTCGCCCTGGCGGATGATGCAACAGCAGTCTGGTGGAATCCCGCAGGTTTGGGATTTCAGCAGAAACGGCAGTTTACCGCAATGTACGCCCGGTGGCTGCCGCAATTTAAGCTTTCCGACCTCTATTACAGTTACCTGGCGTATATCCACGATGTCGACGAGTGGGGCACGTTTGGTGGGAACATTATCTTCCTGAATCTGGGTGAAACCGAAAGACGCGACGAAAACAATAATCCTATGGGAACTTTCTCAAGTTTTGAAGTTGCTATCTCGGGAGCCTACGGAGCTTTGATTAGTGATAACCTTTCCATGGGCGTTGGTCTGAAGATTATCTACTCGAGTCTCTCTCCGCAGGGAGCAGGCGCTGAAAAAGGAACCGGCTCAGCCACCGCTGTTGCCGCAGATATCGGGTTGTTGTATAAAGCAACGTTCCTGCGCGGGCTTTCCGCAGGCGCAAATCTTTCCAACATGGGACCCAAAGCAGCCTACATCGACCGTGCTCAAGCGGATCCGTTGCCGACCAATTTGAAATTCGGTTTGGCCTACAACATTATCGACCAGGAATACAACCGGCTTACCATCGCAACCGATATCAACAAAGAACTTGTCGTTCGAAATGACGATGGAACTTCGGACGAATTCTACGAGGCGATTGCCACGGCGTGGGGAGATGGTGATTTAATTCGCTCCATGATTTGGAATGTCGGTATGGAATATTGGTACAGTACTCTCGTCGGTTTGCGTGTGGGATACTGGAACGATGATTTAGGCAAGGTCTTTCCGATAACGTTTGGTGTGTCACTCAGATACAGCGCCTATCGCTTCGACTTCAGTTACTTGAACGCCGGTGAGAATCATCCGTTATCCGATACGATGCGCTATTCTCTGTCCGTGAACTTCTGATAGAAGGAAATGAAATTGAAGGCTGTTTTACGGCTGGGATTTATCAGCGCGTTGTTTTTCGGAACTTGTGTCGGACTGGCTCACGAGTTGACGTCGGTGCCGATGCTCGAGAATGTTCAGGCGGCGGGGCAACGCTGGCCGGTCGGGGATACCGTGAACGTCTGCGCTATTCGTATCGATTTCGTGCCCGACAGTCTCGATGGCACCTCCGGCGATGGGACGATGGGATCGGCTTTTTCGGATTCGTTGATTATCGACCCTTTACCGCACGATAAGGTCTACTTCAAAGATCATCTCGCGTTCCTCGAACACTACTATCGAACCGTTTCAAAAGGCCGTCTTCCGTTTGGAAGGCTGGATGTTTATCCGGAAGCATCGGATAACGTCTATCGCGTCGCTCATCCGATGTGGCACTACAATTATAACTTGAACGATGACATTCTGAATCAGAGACTGGCGGAATTTTTCGTTGAAGCGCTGCAGCTTGCGGATGCTGACGTGAATTTCGCGGACTATGACGCGGTGATTATCTTTCATGCCGGTGTCGGAAAAGATTTCAACATTGGCTATGACGATACGCCGTTTGACCTTCCTTCCGCATTTATTACGCCCGCCGATTTTCAAACTTACCTGCCGGATTATGCGAACGGATTCCAAACGAACGATGGCGTGATGGTGCATCAAGGCTTGATACTCCCGGAAGGAGAAAGTCAGGCGGGTTTCGAGCTGGGCTTAAACGGCATCATGATAAAGCTTTTTGGAAATTGGATCGGATTGCCGGATCTTTTCGATACGCAAAGAGGACGCTCCGGAATCGGACGGTGGGGGATGATGGATCAGGGGAGCGGCAATGTCTTTGGTCTTGTTCCGGCATGCCCGGAGGCTTGGTCGCGTGTCTATATGGGATGGGAAGAGCCGACGATTGTCTGGGCGAATACGGAACTTGAAACGCTGCAAGTAAAACGATTCGACGGAGCGGAAGCTTCTCCGGAAATTCTCCTGCTTCCCATAACGGAAACCGAGTACTACTTAATCGAAAATCGTTCGGACGACCCTGATGAACGCGGCTATGTCGCGTGCTTTGACCGTCAAGGGACACGAATGCAGATAACGCTCGACGGTGAAATCACAATCTTTGGCAGTGATTTCGGCGTTATGACAGAGGCAGACAACTACGATTTCGGTATTCCGGGCGCAGGACTTCTTATCTGGCATATTGACGAGGCGAAGATTCAGGAAGGCCTTGCCGATAACAGCGTCAATGTGGATCCCAAACATCGAGGCGTTGACTTGGTGGAAGCAGACGCCGCTCAGGATATCGGTGAAGAATACGGCTTCGGTTTTTCCGGAGGGGGAACAGAACTCGGCGCGCCGGAGGATGCATGGTGGGATGAAAACGATTACCACAAGCAAGCCAACGGCGATGTTCTGTATGTAAAGTTCGCGAACACAACATTCCCCGCTGCTCGAACGCATGACGGAGCGTACAGTTGGTATGAGCTTTCCGATTTTTCTCCCATTCAAGCGGTGATGAGCTTTTCGATTATCAATCGCTCTCGCGCACCCGGTTTTCCAATCGAATTGACATTCCTATCGGATGACTCCCCAAATATATTTCCTGGTGATTTTAACGGAGACGGAGCCTCTGAACTGATTTTGACAGGTCAGGACAGCACAGTTTATATTATTGATTCAACCGCAATCGCTCGACCTCTTGAGTTGCCTGTCTGGGATAATTTGCGCGTTGTCGATATTGACGGCGATGAACAGGATGAATTGCTCTTAGGTGCAGACCGGTTTTACATCTTAAGAAACCTTATGGAAGAGCCTTTTCTTATCCCTTCTCATCGCGCCCTGAGGCAAGCTGTTTACAATCACCTATGCGCCGGAACAGCGCCGGATAATTCAATCCGAATTCTGGCACTCCACGAGTCTATAAATCGTGGAAGCAGCTCCGCAATGACGTTGTTCGATGGCGCGGCGTCTCTTATTAATACCATAGATTTTCCTGATGATACCATTTGGCATGTTAGCAATATCGTCGCGCTGGAACCTCCTCCGAGTCATCTGTGGGCGATAGGATACGAAGCGGACGGGCATGATAACCTTTTAATCGCGGTGGCGCTGTCCGACGAGATTTCGATACTATGGCAGCGCGAAGGAGTGGATTTGCGACCTCTGGCCTGCATTGCAACGGAAGCCGATACATTGTTGTGGTGCGAGCAGGGATGGTTGAATCGATTCACCGGCGCAACAATCAATGACATCATTTGTTCGTTTCATCATCAAATTCTCGACTGGGATGGCGATGGCGCGCCTGAAATTATCAGCGAAACGGGAGCTTGTCATCTGCAATCCGGTTTTCCCGTTGAAGGATTTCCTTTGAGACATCCTCTCCAGAATATCATGACGGCAGATTTCGATGGAGACGGACAACCGGGTCTTTTCGGCGACGATGGCAACTGGCGATATTACCGGCACAGTTTTTACGAACCAAGCGGTTTTCCTATGGCGAAGCTTGGGGATTATAGATTCATTTTTCACTGGGAGACAAACGAGTCCATCGAAATACCGACGCTGTTTTCGCCGGACTATTTTTCGAATGGAACGCAATGGCTCGATTTGCGTCACATCATAGCTGGTGGCGCTCCGAGTGAGCGCAAAATCTTCGGAGCCTATCCGGATGTTACTTACGATCCTAATCCGACAAACTTTCATATGATTGAACCGGGGGAGGGAGCCGCGGTTTATGCTCGCAGCGATTGGGTTTACCCTTGGCCGAATCCAACGAATGACGTGAGTCAGATTCGAGTGACATTGCCTTACAGTGCTCGAATTCACGTGCGGCTTTTTGACATTGCAGGTCACTTGGTCGATGAGCTTACCGCCAATTCAAGCGGTGCGGGACCCTTTGATTTGCCGTGGGATGTGTCGAACGTTGCTTCCGGTGTGTACATCGGTATTGTTGAAGTGGAGGCCGGAGGAAAAACCGAGCGAGCGCAAATCAGGATTGCGGTTACGAAATGAGACTATTCATGAGAAAATATTTTCTGACAGGATGGATTCTACTATTGTTTGGGCTTTGTGGGAATGCGATTTCTCCTGCGCATGCCCAGAGTTTGTACAATCATCCCGAAGTGAAATGGAATAATTTCGAGACCGAGAATTTTATTGTTTACTACGCAGATGGACTCAGCAACATTGCAAATCTTGCCGCCAAAATCGCCGAAGAAATCCACGAACCGCTCTGTGAGTTGTACGGTTATCGACCGGATACGAAAGTCTCGCTGATTTTTCAGGATAACGATGATATCGCCAATGCTGGCAGCTATTTCATGAACAATAAAATTGCCTTCTGGTCAACGGCGATGGCTTGGGAACTGCGCGGAACACATCATTGGTTGCGCAACGTTGTCACGCATGAATATACGCACATGATTCAGCTCGGCGCATCACGCAAATGGTCGCGGCGATTTCCCGCCGCCTATATCCAATGGATGGGCTATGAACCGGAACGCCGACCGGATGTCTTGTACGGCTTCCCTAATCGCGTCGCGAGCTATCCGTATCCTGCAGTGACAATTCCCGGCTGGTTTGCGGAAGGAACAGCGCAATTCCAGTTTGATGGTCAAGGTTATGATTCCTGGGACAGCCACCGCGATATGCTTCTGCGTATGGCGGTTCTATCTGACAATTTGCTCTCGCTCGAAGAGATGGGTTATTTCGGAAAGACTTCTCTCGGTTCGGAGATGGTTTACAATCAGGGGTTCTCTCTGACGAAATATATTGCGCAGAACTCCGGAGGCCCGGAAGTCCTGGAGAAAATCAGCGATGCCATGCAGGCTCCCTATCCGATAACGCTGAGTCGCGCTTTAAAAAAAACAACCGGCAAATCCGGCAAGGCATGGTATCGCGCGTGGAAGGCTCAGCTTGAGCGGGAATACACCGCCGTGCAGGATGCTATCGCCCGGACGGTTGTGCCCACCGATACGATTCCTACGGAAGGTTTCGTCAATCTTTACCCGCGCCTTTCCCCTGATGGGAAAAGGATTGCTTTTATCTCGAATCAGGGGCGGGATTACTGGAGTCAATCCAACCTGCGTCTCTACGACATCGAATCAGAGGAAGTTGAAGTTGTCGCGGGAGGCGTTCAGGGAGCGACTTGCTGGCTGCCGGATACGTCCGGAGTTCTTTATGCCCGCAGACTGCGCAATTCCCGAACAGGTTCATTGCAGTAT
>CBDVDL010000080.1:0-7906 GCA_965372735.1 uncultured Alphaproteobacteria bacterium
ATTTGTCCTGATTTGCAGCATACCGCCGGGGGGTGTGTATGAGTGATTACCCCATACCCGAACCCACACCCAGTGAACCCCCCGACCACCCCACCCCCAAAAAACAAAACCGCGGGGGGGGAAAGCCCCCGCGGCTCTCTTTATTTCGTAATGTTGCGATTCTATTTCAACAGCACCATCTTCTGCTGCGAAACAAAGCCTCCGGATTTTAATTGATAAATATAGACACCCGACGGCAAGTCATCCGCATCAAATTCGACTCGATACTCTCCGGCAGGCTGCTCTTCATTCACAAGCGTCGCCACAAGACGACCGGTGACATCATACACTGTCAGGCGCACGTGTCCCGCGTTAGCAATCGCATACACAAGCTCGGTGATTGTATTAAACGGATTCGGATAGTTTTGCGCAAGGTAGTAATTCTCCGGAGCCACTTCCGCAAGCGGAACAGCCATAACTTCGCTGAGCTCCTCTACCACACCGGCGAAGTCCAGAGATTTCAAACGGTAGTGATAGACGGTTCCAGCCGAAACGTTTTCATCGATATACGTATAAGAGGATGTCGTCGTGCTGTTGCCCTGTCCATTGATGCGGGCGATTTCGACCCACGACGCATCGGAAGTTGAGCGCTCCAGAATAAAACTGCGGTTATTCTGCTCGGTGCCGGTATTCCAACTCAGTAGCACAGCATTTTCCAGCGGCTCCGCCTCAAAACTTTGCAATTCCACCGGCAACTGATACTCAAAATAATAGCACCAGCATCCCGGCTGTGTCAGGTTTATTGGCCAAAAGAGGCGACACCAGATACTATCGACTGGATTGCAGGCTGGCCCCCAGGAAACGCTGTCATAAATCGCGGGCGTGCACGTGGAATCGTCGCATTGAGTATTGGCCGGATCACATCCCGGGGTAATCTGGAACTCCGGTTCAAACGGGAACTCGCAGTACCAGATAACACATGTATAATCCAGCGTATCTCCTGAAAACTCGAAACACCCCGCCTCCCTCATCAGTAGCACGCTGCGGTCCGAAACAACCACGAAGCCGGAATTCTCATCTATCGCACTCGGAAGCGGATAAATCACTCCGCCGGGACTCGGGCAAGGCAGAATAATCGGCCGGTCGCACGCGAACGCTTCGCCGGAAACAATCGCCTGCGTCAATTCACCTCCATCCGAGCTATAGATGCATTCAAACCCGTTAATATCGTACAGTGTATCGAATTCATAAAGCCTTGTCGCTCCACTGCCCGGTCCGGCTGAAATCTGAAGCTCCGGATCATCGAAAAGCACCACTCTCTCCCAAGTAAAAGCGGCATAGGTCATTTCCACACTATGCGCGCCGCATCTTAAGAACATGTGGCTGCCATCCATCTCATCGGCGGCAACAACCGGGACAGCGATGACCAGAACAAGACCTAACGCAAGACTGCATTTAATAAAGCGTAAAAAAAATCCCACAGAAATCTCCTCTCAGGAAAGGCAAATTCGTTTATTCAATCGCCTAATTTAGCTGCCCTACATAACAATCGCAATAGACAGTCACATTTCCTGTGAGATTTCTGCGGAAAAATCGTTTACCTAAAATATATCACTCATAGCAGACTATATTTCTTATAATGAAAGCGTCTGTTAGCTCTTAGAAATTCTGTGCGACGCCTCCTTTCCTTTTCAGCAGTACATACGGCCCCTGAGGAATAACGTTCAGTCTCGCACCGGAATCCGCCCTCTCCAGCACTCCTCGGACGTCCTCCGTCAGGTCATTCGTAAATGAAAATACCGCTCCTTCGTAATCTTCCCGAAGGCACGGCGAATAAACAATCACGCTGCCTTTTTTCAGCACTCGGCAGAGTTCTTCCAATTGCCACTGGTCAACTTTGACCTCAGAACGCCGGGTGATGCGATTCAGATATTCATCGGCGTCATCAATCGTCGCCAGTTCTTCTCGAAACGGCGGACTGCCGAGTCCCTCGCAGCATTCGGCGACAAGGAACAGCGTTCCCCCGGATTTTAACGCCGGCAACGCAGCCGTCAAACCTTTCACCGCCTGATAAAACGTCGCGTCAAGCGGCCAGCCGGCGGATGTCGTGACCACAACATCCGCTTCTTCACATTCGACTTCCTGACACTGACGACAGAATGCGATGCCGGTATCGTGAGCTTTGACGGGATGCCCCGCAAAGACGCCGGTGATTTCCCGCGCTTCGTTTAGAGCAACATTGACAATAAAATCCACACCTACTTCTTGGGCAATCGCACGGACGGTGTCTTGCAATGGATTTTCCGCCACAACGCCTTCGCGGCATCGCGGATCTTCTAAAAATTTCGGACTGTGCAAGGCTCGGATGGTCTCCGCTCCCGCGACACCCGGTGCTACCAATTTACATCCACCGGAGAAACCCGCCATCAGGTGCGGCTCAATCAGTCCGGTCAGTATTTTCAAATCCGCGCCGATCAAGGTGCGCGAAATCCAGAGTGGAATTCCTTCTACGTCGCCGACATGCGCTAAATCTTCCCGCTGCTCTGCGCGATGATTCACGACGCGATAGTCTTCGGCTATTCGCCGCCCAAGGCTCTCGATAACTTCCGTTTCGCTCATCGGCCGGTGCAGCCCACACGCGAAAAGAAGGGTTATCTTTTCCCGCGAGATTCCCGCTCTTTCGATGCTCTTCAAAAGCGGCGGCAAGAGAATCTTGTGCGGGACAGGCCGTGTGAAATCCGATAAGACGATAACCGCGCTTGATTTTCCCTTGGCGATTTCCCGAAGCGGCGGCGCACCAACAGGCTCGGCGAGAGCTCTCTCGATATGACGCGCCGGGTCATCAAGAGCAGGAGTCGGTTCAGCCGCAAGCACGGTTGCTCTCTGCGGCAACTCCAGCATCACATGCGTGCGTCCAAATGGCAGTGTTGCCGATGGCATTTTACTTCACCAATACCAAACGCTGAACAGCTCGGCGACCGTCCGCTTTCAGGTGCGCGAAGAAAACGCCGCTGGCTTGACCCGGCGCGGTCCATGACATGCGATGCGACCCTGCAGGAACAGTTTTTCCATGAATCAATGTCTCCACTTGACGGCCTAAAATATCATAAATCACCAGTGATACTTTCGTCTGCGCTTTCAGTTTAAAAGGAATCACCGTTGTCGCATTGAACGGATTGGGAAAAGCAGGCAACAAGCGAAACGTGACCGCAGAAGCAGGATTCGACGGCGGCGCATTGGAGAAATCCACATGAAGCGGTCGCCAAGGGATTGTCGGCGTCGTTGCGATATCCGCATACGAGACTTCCTGATAAATCATCAGATTCAAACTCGGGACATCGCTTTCGATTCCGATATCGCTTTCATAGAAAAGATGCAGCCATCCATCTACGATTTCAGCTAAGGAAGCATCGCGTTCATGCGCTGATATTTGTCCGCTGCCCAGCGTCTGCGTCAGGTTCGTTCCTTCTGCCCAAGACATGCCGCCATCAGTCGAAACCGTCGCCCAAATGTCAGCCGCGCGGAAACCGCTTGGCGAAATATCTTCCGGGTTCGTGCGCATATACGAGCAATAGAGATACCCCATTGTGGGATCGATTCCCATCGAGGGCTGCTGCACGATGCGATCCATACCGCCGGGAAGAGAGCCGTCGATTTCCTGCCAGCCCTCAGCGAGCGGCGAGAAAACTCCTGTCTCTTCGTTCCAGTGCCATATCATACTGGCTTTGTCGGTCGTCAAGCCTTCAATCGCCCAGTAGCCGACAGTCGTGAACGCCACATGCAGATAATCCTGCTCGTCAAAGAACAGTGCGCAATCGTTGAACGCTCGCAGCGTATCCTGATTTGCGCGGACCGTATCCGGCAGTTCGCTCAAATCCGGCGGCAGGAAAGAAGTCAGATTTATCACGTCTCCCCACGTCTCGCCTCCGTCCTCCGACAGCATCAGAAAAATATCGTTGTTGTAAGCATGATAGAAGCCTTCGTGGTCCGGCTGTAACTGGCTCCAACCAAGAGCGACTCTTGGCGAGTGGCGCGCACAAGCGATGTTGTGAGAAGACGTAAGCTGCGCTCCGACTCGCACCGCATCCGTGCCTTCAAATTGCCCCGAATTCGTATCATACGTCGCCGATGAATACCAGATGTCGAACGAATCCGCTTCCATCGTCATGCCGGTAAAAATCGAATGAATGCGGCCGTTTGTGTCGCGCGCGATGTGAGGTTCAATCATCATCGACGGCTGAGCGGGAAATTCAAAACAGTCGAAAACACAGACTCCCGACATGTAATCGACGCACACGTGAGCATGCGCGCTCATGCCGCCGTTCCCATGGTACGCGATGATGCCGTTGCCTCCCTGCAGCACGGCAAGACTGGGATACCCGCCGCGACTGGAACCGTCGGCCAAACAGCCTCCCGGCATCATCCATTCGCCTTCCGCCGTGCGCATATTGTAGTAGATGTGCCGCTGCTGCGGGGGAACGTTGTCATCCATCGCATTCATCCACGCGACATGGATGGAACCAAAGGTATCGAGCGCGATGATGCGCCCGACTTCACCGCTGTGCTGACGGCTCGTGTGAGTCGTGCCCACGGTATCCACAAAGCCCAAAGGATCCGCAAATAAAACCTCCGATGCTGCAAAGCTTAGGAATATGCAGACCAAACAAACGCGAAGCATAGCTTTCTCTCCTTTTTATGTAATCTCCCCCCGTTTACGGGGGGAACAAAAGGGGGGCGACCTTAAATTTCCGGCCGGGTTACGCGCGATAAATTCCTCGGTTGGTGTACAGAGAGTAGCGCTGAACCCGGCTCGGCGAGATATCCGAAGTATCGTTACGGGCTTAGAATGACCGGCAAACCATCCTTGCCCGAACCGATGATAACCATTTTTGCGTTCGCTGATTCAGCAAGCTTCGCCGTCGCTTCGATGCCTTTCCATCGCAGCAGTCCTTCGGTAATATCCCGCATGACGATCTTCTGAAAATCCGAAATACCCTTCGCTTCGATGCGTTTACGTTCGGCTTCCTGCGTTTCCTTGGCGATAACAAATTCCATGCGCCGAGCTTCGTTTTCAGCGGCGGTAACTTGCTCAATGGCCTTCCGCACTTCATTCGGCGGTGTCACTTCCCGCAGAAGCACCTTCTCTATTATGACTCCTTTCTCGAACAGGATAGGCGCCGCCGCTTCGATGATAGAGCTGGCGACGAGCGTTCTTGAGGATGTGTAGAGAAACATCGGTTCGAACAGCGCCGTTACCGCGCGCAATTCAGAGCGCATGAGGGGACCAACAACCGTGATTGCATAATTAACCGAGAGCTCTCGATAGACCTTCGGTGCCGTCGTCCCATTCAGCCGATACCAGACGGAAATGTCCATTCGCAGATTGAGGCCGTTTTTGGCAGGCACTTCAGCGGTTTCTTTCAGCTCCTGAAGCTGGATGTTCATCATAATGACGCGCGCCCAAGGAAGCTTACCTCGCAGACCGCTTTCCAGTGATGTCGTTCGGACTTTCCCAAAAACATCCACGACTCCCACATGCCCCGCCGGAATAATGACCATCCCTGTCGCAGCGAGCAGAATAATAAACAGTACGCCTCCCCCTCCTAATATCGTTTTCCTCATGTGAGGTACCGACATCGCGCCTAAGATGGCGCCGATAATAATAATTATGGCAATTACGAAAAACTCCATGATAAATCTCCTTGAATTCTGTGATGTATTGATTTATAGTATTTCTGACCCTGCACGGAAAAAATAAAACGAAACTTCCGCCCCTTAGAGCTCGAAGTTACGTTTTCTTTATGCCCTATGGAATCTCAAAACATCTCGACGATACGTATCGGAATCGTCGCCGGACGATAGCCTTCATCGGCGACCACTTTTTGACCTGCATTAGAGACAATAAAGGTGAGGAAACCCGCCGCCACATCCTGCTTCTTACGGTTTGTGACATAGGTAAGGGTGAGCGCAAACGGATAGCGCGGTTCTTCGATGATGGTTTTTATATTGGGAGGGATTTCAATATTGCCGACTCGCCACCAGAGCTTGCGAAGCGATGTTTTTTGAATCGGAATCGATACCACCGCTAAAGCTCCCGGATCCGCTTCGGCTTTTTCGATAAGCTCGGCATGCGTCGAACACATGACCGCGATGACCGTATCCAAGAAACCGAAGTAATTCATGCACGTTTCCCACCCCCCTTCTCCCGGCAGCGATATATACGGATGGCAGGGAAGGTCCGGCCCGCCCGCTTCTTTCCAGTTGTCCCATGCTCCGGTCATAAAGTTTCGCAACGCAACCGAATCGATAGCGCGCAAAGGATTCTCACTGTGCACTCCGAAATAAAGCGGCACCGACGCTATGGCGTACGAAAAAATCGGGATATCATGTTCCGCCGCCGCCAGAGATTCGGCTTTTACAAGCGGCCTGTCCAGAAAGATTTCCTGTATCGTACCGAACAGCAGCGATTCCACAGCCGCACGCGTCCGCAATGAACCGAAATCAATCCGCGCGTCGGTGTAAAAGCTTTCAAAGCTCTTGGAGAGTTCAACTCCTAAATGTTCCGACGACGAAGACGCGTAAAGAAAAGCGGAACCCTTCGTCGGAGTCGTCTTCTTCTCGGCAGGGCCGCATCCGGCGAGCCAAAGGATGCTTAACACGGCAACAACAAGGCTACACAGATTTCGATTCATGATTCCCCGTGGATGTTTCATTTTCTCTCCCCAAAAATTTCCTGCGACGTCCCCCATACGGACGGCGTTTTTCAGGCGGCGCGAAAAGAAAAACCGAACCGCGATACAGGCCGAAAAGAATCGTCACCAAACCCAACATCGGCCGCATCCCCGTCCCTTCCGGCAGCCCCGGAAAAATCCATCCCACTAAAATGCCCACCCCAAAAACTAAAAAAAGAATCGGCAGACTAAGACGAAGAATACGCAAAATTAACTCGAATATTTATATATCCCAACTGTCTGATGCAAAGCCTCTATGACATCAGATCTTGTTCTTCTCCCCTCCAAGATATCCTTCCAAAGGTTATACAAATCTACAGTTGTAACCAAGCATACTTCAAATGGAGTCAGTGCCTTAGTAGCCTCCTTTGAAAAAGATTCCTCTGACCGCTTGTCAATCGGTTGATCTCTAAAAGTATTCACAGCAAGAATAATCTTTTCCGTGTCATCTTTCTCAACGGCATAGGTAACTGTTTGAGTAATCTTCTTGTCTCTGTTGCCAATACTCCTATTAATACCTGTAACTTCAATTGCAAAAAGTCTTCCTTCTTTCTCTGCAAATAAATCTACTGGAAAAGATTTCTCAGCCAATACTACTTTCATTTCCAAGAATTCAAAAAACTTTTTGACTGCTAGTTCTAATTCGAACCCTGTTTGAAATAGCAATTCTGAAAAAACAATATAGTTCGTTTTGAGAGTTTCGATTCCTCCCATCAGGTTATTCCGTAGCTCAATCTGGTCTTTGGGTGCTACTCTCTCAACCCAAACTGGAATATTAGTTTTAGGCTTTAACAACTCAGGATCAATCTCAAAACTATAGGTTGGAATCGGCACTTTCATGCAATCTTGCGGTATCAGATTTCTAAGCGCCAGTGCGTGTTCGCAAATTGAACCAATATCTGAAGCGAACTTCTTAAATAGGGCATGGACATATTCTACTTCTCTCTCATGCGCATTGAAATCGATATCTCTTCCCACAGATATTGCAAGAAAATCCTTAAACAGACAATCGCCACCAACAAAATCACAACCTCCAGATTGCTCAAAACCAAGTGATATTAATACAGACCTGCGATCGTTTCTGGCAAAAATTGTTGGCGGAACATTAACATGTATAATAAAGTTGTTGGAAGTCTGATTAAACACAAGAATAAATAGGCCAACATCAGTGCTGGACTCATTGACCTGGTAATTAA
>CBDVDL010000081.1:0-7852 GCA_965372735.1 uncultured Alphaproteobacteria bacterium
GTGTAAGCAATTTGCCAACCGTAATGAAAGCCGGTCTGATTGTGGTTATCAACAACAGGCGCTGAGTATGTTATAGAAAAATCAACCGTATCACCCACCTGCCACGGCCCCGCGATTCCCAGCCAATTTCCTTGATGAACATAGACACGTATCCCGTGAGACGTGGTTACATCTTCGATAGTCAAGTTCTCCGCATTCAGCCAGAGAGTATCTTGGAAATCACGAATATAAACAGAAAGCTGCGCCAGACCTGTCAGCGGTGCTGGCTCTGATTCGATGCTTAAATCCAGATTCATCTCGAGAACATCATACTCATGCACACTGTCCGCATCGAGGTGAGCTGTTCTCCAAGCGGCTTCCTTAGTACTATTGAATTCACGCAGCAGTTCGTACGCCTGCAGAGCGTCCTTAGGGATGTCATGAGCGAAGGCAGCCTGCAGAGCGAAGCTGAGAATCATAAGAATGGCAAGCCATGGCATGAGAGCCTCCAAAAAAATAGCGATAACCGCGCAAAGAAGTCATTTCAGCTATAATTTAGCCTATGACGACGGCAAAATCAAGACAAGAATCAAGCATAAAAAATATGACTTGCAATTCCGCTATTAAACTGTTAATTTATATGTTTAAGTTACACGCAACTTTGAGACGGAGGACAAGAGCCTGAGACGCGCTGTCTTTCTGTTATCATTATTATTTATAGTGACTTCCGTTCCCCTCGCACAGGATCAAGCCACTCTGGACTCCCTGAAACGCGTGCTGGCGAATGTCGAACGGAAGTTGCTTCAGGACAGCTTTCGGGAGACGGATATCCTTGAAGAGATCGATACTCGCCGCAAGCAAATCGCTTTGCAGTCGCAGCTCATTCACACGCAGAAAAAGGAGCGTAAGAGATTAGGCAATATATTTAGAGACCTCGATAACTCCCTGAAAGAGAACCGTGAAGATTTGGCGAGTTCATCCATCGAGAAGGACCATGTGGAAGAACATCGCCGGGTACTGCAAACAGCTTATGTGCGACATATCGGAGCGCGGCGCAGATTATCGAAATGGGCTGCGTATGAATTCCTTTTGGGCGCCCGGAGTTTGCCGGAGCTTTTCAAACGGCGGCGAGTCCTCACAACCATAAACAGATTTGAAGAAAGGTATCTTGGGCAACTGGCGATTCAAGATAAGGAATTAAATCAGCTTCAAGAAAACATCATCACCAAGGAGCGCCAACTAAGCAGCGAGCAGAAACAAATCGTTACCGCCCGGAAAAAAGTTTCCCAAGCCGAGAAAGCTCTGAAGTCTCAACAGAAGAAGTTGAAACAGCAGCAATCTCATTTGACTGCCGATTTAAGTCAGGTACGCAATGATAAAGTCCTGCTGGAAAAACAGCGACAGGAGATTCAAGAAGCTCTGCGCAAAATCGAAGAGATGATCGCTTCGGCTCAGCGTTCCTCCATTTCAGAGGAACCGATTACCGGCGCTCTTCTGACTCCGCTGAAAGGCTCCCTCCCTTGGCCAGTGCAAGGAACTATTCTGACGCATTTCGGCATGCAAAAAAATCGCACGCTGGCAACCGTGATTGACAACCCGGGTATCGATATATCCGCGATTGCCGGCGAAGAGGTCGCGTGTATTGCCGAAGGACGCGTAGCGTCGAGCACATGGCTTCGCGGATTTGGGAATGTGATTATCGTCGAACATTCCGGCGACTTCTTTTCTGTCTATGGGCATCTGCAGCAACTCAGCTTGAAGCGCGGGGACCATGTGCGGGCCGGACAGAGCCTCGGAATGGCCAGCGTTGACGGCTCCAACGAAAACTATCGCATACATTTCGAACTATGGGAAGGAAAGCAAAAACACAATCCCCTTCACTGGCTGGCGAAACGATAACCGGGCCTTTCTTTTCATGGGTCGTCGGGCAGAAAGTCATCTGCTCCTACCTCAAGAAAGCCATCGGGCATCAACGTCTCGCCCACGCCTATCTGTTCACAGGCGCTCCCGGTGTTGGGAAAGATGCGGTCGCTCTGGATTTCGCGACGGCGTTGTTGTGCGATAAATTTGAGACATCGCCGGAAAAAGCTCCCTGCCGCATATGCCCTCAGTGCCTGCTTGCGGCTCGTCTGCAGCATCCGGACTTGCACATCACCGTTCCCCATCCCGGAAAGACAAGCCAATCCCGAATGGACAGTGAGCATCAAGACGGCACAACGGAATTTATTGACAAGAAACTTCTCGCCGAGTTCGCAAAGAAGGCTGTTGACCATTACCACCCGGTACTGCTCCCCCGAGCAAGAGACATTCTCATCCAGGACATCCGCATATTGATTAATCAGGCTTCCCGAATGCCGTATCAGGCGAAGCGGAAAGTTTTTGTCATCCTTTACGCGGATAAAATGAATCTCAACGCGCAAAACGCTTTCCTGAAAATCTTGGAAGAACCTCCGGAAGACACGCATCTTCTTCTGATGGCCGAGCGTGAAGGCGCGCTTCTGGAGACTATTCGCTCCCGCTGTCAGCATCTCATTTTTCAGCCACTTGCCGCAAAAGATATTGAAGCGGAACTGAGAGTTCGGCAACCGGATATTGGTGATGCGGCTCCTTTGATTTCACAATTGTCAGGGGGAAGCCTCCACCAAGCTCTGGAATTAACTCAGATGGACTGGAACGCGCTGCAGGAACTGGTCGTGAACTATCTGGCCGCCTGCGCCAACCGCAACCCGATAGAGCTTGCTGCTATTTTCAAGGAACTGCTGCCTGACGATTACTCTAACGATTACAGAGGGGTTCATCTTACTCTGGGAACTCTGCAGCTTTTCCTGCGCGATGTTGCAACCTTGCAGACGGCACGGCGAGCAGGGAAAGGCGCGTCGCCTCAATTGATACTCTCAGGTTTGAAAAAGCGGACAGAGAAATTACTCGATGCCTTTCCGGATGCGAATTCCGAACTTGCCGTGCGCGCCGTTCAAACAGCGCGAGACCATCTGGACAGGCTTTATACACCCATCAACATCCTGACAGAATTAAGCTATCAACTGTCCCATGCATTAGGGCGCAAGCGAAAATCGCAGCAGGCGGCCTGAGGAAGGACGCAAGTAATTGACCTATGAAAGACTCATCAGAAATAGTATCTGTTTTTGAAATAGAATTCAAAGGCAACCGGCGAGGCTATTTTTCCAACCCGCAGGAGTTTCCCTTCGAAGTGGGAGACAATACCGTCGTTCAGGTGGAAAAAGGTGAAGATTTAGGAACTGTCTCGCACGCGGGTTGGAAGAAAGGCGAACAGGAAGACGAGTCTCCTCCCTTTCAACTCGTGCGGAAAGCTCTCCCAGAGGATTTGCAGATTCTGCAACAGAATCGCGAGAAAGAAAAAGCCGCTCTAACCGTTGCGCGTCAGAAAGCTCGGGAACATCAGCTCGAGATGAAGTTCATCGGAGTAGAGCTTCAATGGGACGGGCGTAAGATAACCTTTTACTTTACGGCGGACGGTCGAATCGATTTTCGTGAATTGGTCAAGGATTTTGCGGCGACGTACCGCACGCGAATTGATCTGCGACAAATCGGCGCTCGCGATGAGACGAGGAAATTGGACGGCTACGGCATTTGCGGCCGCCAGCTTTGCTGCGCCACGTGGCTATCTGAATTTCATCCGATAACTACTCAAATGCCACGCGACCAATCTCTCCCGCTGAACCCATCGAAACTTTCCGGGCTTTGCGGTCGTCTGAAATGTTGCCTGCGTTATGAGCTGGATACTTATAAGGAATTCCTTGAGCATTCTCCAATCCAGGATCAGAAAGTTTCCGATCCGAAAAAAGGAGCAGGCACTATCGACAAAGTGGATGTGATTACCGAACAAATCTACGTTCGGTACGAAGGCGGAGAAACGGAAAAGTTGAGTCTGGAGGAGTTTAAAACCATCACCGACTGGAAAGTTGGGATGAAAAAAGATCAGCTCATCACCGTATGCGCGCGTCCGGAACCCATTACGGTATCGGAACCTCCGCCACCTGAAAAACCCGTGAAAAAGCCGCCGCCATCAAAGGAGAAAAGTTCAGCGGGCAAGCCTAAGAAAAAGAAACGAAAGAAAGAGCCCGGCAAACAAGCACAGGCGAAAAGCAGCGAACAGCCATCAGTCCAACCTAAAAGCAGTCCTAAAAAAACTGAAGATACATCTAAGACGACAAAAAATATTCCGCGCCGACGCAGGCGCCCTCGAAAAAAGAAACCTCCAAAGAGCAATTCGACATCATGACCCAAACGTTCTATATTACGACTCCGATTTACTATGTCAATGCGGAACCCCACATCGGGACGTCCTACACAACTATATTGGCGGACACTCTGGCGCGCTATCATCGGCTACTCGGTCGCCCGACGTTCTTTCTGACCGGCACCGATGAACATGGAGATAAAATCGCTCGCAGCGCCGCCGCGACAGGAGAAACTCCTCAAGCTTTCGTGGACAGAATCAGCGGGAAATTTCGGCAGCTTTGGCCTCAGCTTCATGTTCATCCCGACAGATTTATCCGCACGACGGACGCGGATCACATTCGTACCGTGCATCATATTCTCCAGAAAGTCTATGATGCCGGAGATATTTATTTCGGCGAATACGGCGGGCTCTATTGTCTCGGATGCGAACGGTTCTATACGGAAAAAGAGTTGGTGGACGGTTTATGTCCTGATCATAAAGTCGCGCCGGAATTCATCGAGGAAAAAAACTATTTTTTCCGTATGAGTAAATATCAGGAGTGGTTGGGAAATTATATCGCAGACCATCCGGATTTTATCCGACCGGAACGGTATCGCAATGAGGTATTGGGCTTCCTGCGCGAACCGCTCGAAGACTTGTGTATTTCCCGCCCGACAAGCAGGCTTTCGTGGGGCGTTCCGATTCCTTTCGATGATAAATACGTCACCTACGTCTGGTTCGACGCTCTGATTAACTACCTGACGGGTATCGGCTATCCGGATGAAAGTAACTGGCAGGATTATTGGGCGCGAACGGAACATCTCATCGGGAAGGACATTCTGAAACCGCACGGCGTTTATTGGCCAACGATGCTGAAAGCAGCGGGGATTCCTCCCTTCGCTCACCTGACTGTCCACGGCTATTGGAATTTCGAGGACACTAAAATTTCCAAATCGCATGGCACTCCATTGGCTCCGTTGCCGCTTGTGAAAGTTTTCGGAACAGATGCTCTGCGGTATTTTTTGATTCGCGACATGGTCGTTGGTCTCGATGCAAAATTCTCCATCGCATCTCTCGCGAATCGCCTCAACAGTGATTTAGCGAATGATTTCGGAAACCTACTCTCGCGATTGACGAAACTGACGTCCGCTCATTTCGACGGCAAAGCGCCGGAAGCGCCGGAAAAGCCCGGCCCCTTAGCGGCTCAAATCGCTTCACTGACGGAAAGAATTCCGGAAGAACTCAGCGAGTTCCGATTGCATAATGTCATCGAGGAAATTCTGCAGCTCATTCGCGCGACCAACCGCTATCTTGAAGCGAATGCTCCGTGGAAGCTCGTCCGAGAGAATCGTACGCGCGCCGGAGAAATTATCTACGAAGGTCTCGAAACGCTGCGGATTGCTGCGATTTTCCTCTCGCCTGTGATGCCGGAGAAAACAGCCGAGCTGCTCACTCGACTGGGACAACCCATCGAGGAGTTCCGATTCGATCCGCATGCGCGATGGGGACGCCTGCGTCCCGGTACTCGCATCACCGAAGGACCTCCACTCTTCCCGCGCATCCCCGAAGATGAGCTGGCTGAATTGTTGCCGGAGATTATCGGGAAAACACGCAAACCAAAAGAGACTAAGAAAGTATCCGCCGAGGACAAGAAGATGGAAATCATCGGTATCGAGGATTTCTCGCGAGTACAACTCAAGGTTGCCCGCGTCCTTTCCGCTGAACGTATTCCCAAAGCCGACAAGCTGCTGAAATTGCGCGTCGAGATAGGCGAGGAGACACGGCAGATTATCGCCGGTATCGCCAAGCACTATTCACCTGAATCTCTCATTGGGAAAGCCATCATTGTCGTTACCAATCTGAAACCCGTTAAACTTCGGGGCGAGGAATCACAGGGAATGCTCTTAGCGGCAACTTCTGATGATGAGCTTTCACTCATAACCATTGATAAAGATATTCCCAGCGGTGCTTCCATCAGTTAGCATTAAAATCTTTTCCGAAACACTCGAGACAGCGCTCGGTCGCCTTCGCGGTCACCGGGCTCTTCTCATTGGAACGGAAGCCGATGACGTCGCATCCCGACTGCGCAAGCGGAGGGAGATAAAAAAAGAACCCCGGTTATTCCGAGGTTCTTTTTCTATTCTTACTGTATTCTGTCACTTATGAATCTTTGGGAATGACGGGAAATTTTGCTCGAAAAGTGGAGCCCTCACTGACCTTGGATTCGACCTCGATTGAGCCTTCATATTTTTGAATCAGATTGCGAACCAGATAAAGGCCGAGTCCCATTCCGTTCCCGGTTGCCCGATAGGTGAAAAAGGGTTCGAAGACGGTTTCCAAATGTTCCGGAGGAATTCCGACACCGGTGTCGGTTATCTCGCAAATAACTTCGTCATCTGAATTCAGTGTGCGGACGGTCAGGTTTCCTCCGTCCGGCATCGCTTCTTCCGCGTTCAAAATCAGATTTAAAAATATCTGGTGAAACTCCTGAGTCTCTCCCTGCACCATAGAGATTTCTTTCGCCAACTCCATCTTGACTTGAATGCGTGACTTCACGAGTTGATTCCCCGTAAGCGCCAGAACTTCCTCGATAATCTGATTCACATCCGTCGGTGTTTTTTCCTGCGGGGACGGCCGATGAACATCCAGCATCTGCAATACGATATCGCGTATCCGATGAATCCCTTCACGAATCATGTCGAGGTTCGTTTGAATCTCTGTCGTGTCTCCAACCTTCGACGTTACCACCGTCAGATGAGAGGAAATCGCCTGCAACGGATTGTTGATTTCGTGCGCAATCCCCGCGGCCAAACGACCCGTAGCCGCTAAGCGCTCCACCGCCACCAACCGCTGCAAGAGAGCGCGTCTCTCTGTGACATCCCGAGCAATCCCCTGACTTCCGCGGAAGCGTCCCGCGTGGCGAATGGGAGTGCTGTTGATTTCCAAAACGGTTTTATCACCACTGCGCGCCACCAGTTCCACCGTCAGGAGTCCTTCTACGGCCTCCGGCGATTGCACGAAATTCTGCACTCGCAGATTCATCGGATTGTCGGTGCATAAATCATCGAAAAAGGCCACGAGCGAACGACCGACATAATCTTCGCGGTTGTAGCCCAGTGTTTTGTGGAACGCTTCGTTGAGATAGACAACGATTCCTTTCTCGTCCACAATATAAACAATATCACTGGTACAATTCACCAGTCGACTGAATTTTTCCTGACTTTCTTCAAGTTCCCGCGTGCGTTCGAGAATGCGACGCTCCAGTGTACTGGCATGCTGCAGGAGTTGCTGTTTCATTCCGTGACTTTCGATATGAAGCGCGGTGTGATTGAGCAACAAGTGGAGCATTTGGATGGTTTCTTCACCGGGGATGCGACCATCACGCGGTTCCGCCACACTTAAAAATCCAAAGATGCGACCGTCCTGTCTGCGAAAGGGAAAGAAAAGGCGGTCACCGGATTGCCAAGCATCTCCGTCAGTTTCCCGCATTTGATTCATCTTCGTCTGATCAGGAACATAGTAGGCTCCCCCAATCATCTGCGGCTGAGAATTGAACTCATAAGGCCGCAAAGGGCTTCCCCGCAGCGCCGTCAATTCCCTCACCAGAGCTTCTTTCGAACCTTCTGCAAACGCGCCGCCTACATAATTGACCAGAAACCGTTCATCGGCTAT
>CBDVDL010000082.1:0-7849 GCA_965372735.1 uncultured Alphaproteobacteria bacterium
TGTGACCTGCCCGAATGAAACAGTCAAACTACCCATGAAACAACGTATGCAAAATCTCCCCCCGCGTGCGGGGGGAAAAGAAGGGGGGTTCCTTTTAAATGCGCGTGCGGGGGGACGAAGAAAGGTAAGAGCAACAAATTCGCCGCGAATGGGTGCCCTCACCCTTCGCGAAGGGAGACGAAGGGGGATAATAGCGGCTACATTTCTTCTGCTCGTCTTTGCGCAGGCAAGCTTCGCCCAGCTTTCCGGTCCTCTTAGCGGCACGCTTGGGCCGGGGGATTTACATGTGGTTGGCAACATCTGGATTGATTCGGATGACAGCCTTCGACTCATGCCGGGAACCACGTTTCATTTTGATGGATACTATTCCTTCGGAATTCACGGTCCGTTATTAGCGGAAGGAACCGAAACGGATTCCATCGTTTTTACTACAGACACAACAGTCAATCCCGACCGCTGGCCAGGACTGCGCTTTGACGGTTCGAGTGCTTCCAGTAGCCGATTAGTCTACTGTCTCATTGAGTATGGTCTTGCATATGCAGGTGGAGGTGTGCATTGCCGTGGCGGAGCTTCTCCGAATTTCAGGAAATGTACAATCAGTAGTAACTCAGCGAATGCTGGTGGAGGGATATACTGTTCTTCTTCTTCTCCCATTTTCACTGATTGCATTATTAGTAATAACTCGGCAATAGGCTCTGGAGGTGGCGTTGATTGTTTCCTGGCTTCTCCCTCTTTTATAAATTGTATTATCACTGGGAATTCATCAGATGGCGATGGTGGTGGGGTATCAGATTCTGATGGGAGCTTTCTGTTTTGTATCATAAGCAATAATTCCTGTTCTGACAAAGGTGCTGCTTTCCACTGTTCGCATGTATCAGTTATCGTGTCTAACTGCATCATCTCAGGTCTTCACAATGAAGCGATTTACTTTAACGAAAGTCCAGAAAGTCGTTTTGAGAATTGTTGCATCATTCGTCCCGGTGGAGCAGCCATCACATTCCACCGGAGCAATCCCATCGAAGGTCCGCCTGGCATTGGCGAGTTGGTGATGACAAATGTAAATAGCGATTCTTGTGATATCTATGAGAATATCTTTCTTGGTCCTCGTTTTGTCGATGGATTGGCAGGTGATTTTCATTTAGCTGACTACAGTCCGTGCATCGGTGCGAGTCAAACCGGCGGACCGGATGAAGATATGGACGGCAATCCACGGCCGAATCCTCCCGGTTCCTTTCCGGACATCGGCGCTTACGAAAATGCGCTGGCGGCACCGGGGCCTTTCGAAGGGCTGTCAGGATCCCTAAGTGGTACTATGGGTCCCGGCGTCTATCCCATCAGTGATACCATCTTTATCGATCAAGGTGATAGTCTTCGCCTTCTGCCGGGCACGGTTTTTCTTTTTGGTGGCCCCTACTCGTTTGAAATCTTCGGTACGTTGCTGGCCGAAGGAACCGAAGATGATTCGATTTTCTTTACGAGTGATATTCCACTTCCGAATCCCGGACTTGGTCTTCATTTTTCGGGATCCGGCAGTTCGGGCAGCCAGCTTTCCTACTGCGTTTTCGAGTATGGTTATGCGGCGGGGGATGGATCAAGCGACTACGGGGGTGGAGGGGCGTATTGTGATCTTTCTTCGCCTGCTTTCACCCACTGCGTTTTCCGCAATAACCGGGCAACGTCCGTCGGTGGTGCTGTATATTGCATGAGATCTTCTGCTATTTTTACGAATTGCACATTTGCGTATAACGTAGCCTATGGTGGGGGAGGGGTCCATTGCTATTATTATTCACCGGTGACATTCACGAGTTGTGTCTTCATCGGTAACGCGGTCTATGGTGCGACAAGCTACGGTGGCGCGATTTCCTGCTACGAATCGCGCCCAACTCTTACCGATTGTGATTTTCGCGGTAATCACTCGGAGAGTAATGGTGGAGCAGTGCGTTGTGAGGAACGGTCATGGCCGACCTTTGCGAATTGCAGTTTCACGGATAATTGGGGGGAGAGTAGTGGTGGTGCCGTGTATTGCCGAATGTACTGCTCGCCGAGCTTCACGAATTGCATATTCAGTGGCAATTCTGCGTCGCGAGGTGGTGTCGTATATAGCATTCGCAATTCTTCTCCAACCTTTACAGATTGCTCGATAAGCGACAACACAGCGTCCTTTGGAGGCGCACTATTCTGTTGGCGTGATTGTTCACCGACTTTCACACATTGTACTCTCGTCGATAATTCGACTCTTGACGGCGGTGCAGTGTATTGTGATGAGGCATCACCCAGTTTCACGAACTGTACCTTGAGCGGAAACTCAGCAAGCCGGAACGGCGGCAGTATGTATAGCATAGATTCTTCGCCGTCTTTCAACAGTACTGTTGTTGCTTTTTCCGGCGGAGAAGGGATGTACTTTTGGAATAGTGCAGGAGGGCAAATCGAATACTGTGATATTTACGGCGGTAGTGGCAACGATTTCGTTTTCTTCAATGACGATTCTTCTCAAGGCCCTCCAGACATTGGCCGCCTTGTTACCACGAATACCAACAACGATTCCTGTGATATCTTCTACAACATCTTCCTTGATCCGATGTTTGTGGATACGGTAGTGGGGAATTATCATCTCTTGTGGAACTCGCCGTGTATTGATGCCGGTGATCCGGAACTGCCCTATGATCCGGACACAACTATCGCAGACATCGGCGCATTCTATTTCAATCAGGTCGCTGTCGAAGAACCTCCCGCAATCTTGCCGCTCACCTATGCTTTATATCCGAACTGGCCCAATCCCTTCAACCCAACCACGAACATCCGTTATGACGTTGCACGCACCAGCCACGTCACTCTGACGATCTACAACCTCCTCGGTCAACAAGTCACACAGCTCGTTGATAAACAGCACCAACCCGGTTCGCACATAATCTCTTGGACCGCCACCCATCTCCCCTCTGGCCTCTACTTCTGCCGCATGGAAGCGGGAGGATTTACTCAAGTCAGAAAGTTAATGTTGTTGAAATAAAATCAGTCAAGGTCACCTATGGAAATTCCTGAACTGCAAGAATTATTGTCCGTCTCTCGCGGAGAACGCCCGGCGGAGTTGCTGCTGAAAAACGCTCGCGTTGTCAACGTTGCCGCCTGCGAAATCATCGAAACATCCGTCGCTGTTTTCAAGGAGCGCATCGCAGGTCTGGGTGATTACAAAGCCGAGAAAGTTATCGACCTGAAAGGAGCGCTCTTAGCGCCGTCGTTTCTTGACGGGCACATTCATCTCGAAAGCAGCCTGCTGTCTCCCGACCAGTTCGCGCGCGCTGTCGTGCCGCACGGCACCGGAGGCGTCGTCTGGGATCCGCACGAATTCGCCAATGTTCTCGGAACCACGGCGTTTGATTATGTCCTTCGAGCGACAGAAAATTTACCACTGAACGTCTGGGTGATGTTGCCGTCGTGTGTTCCGGCGACGCACATGGAAACCTCCGGCGCGGATTTGGACGCGGAAACGCTTGCGCCTTTCCTCGAACACCCGCGCGTCATCGGCATCGCTGAAGTCATGAATTTCCCCGGCGTCATCTATGGCGATGAATCCGTTCTGGCGAAAATTCACCTCGGCGCAGCGCGACCCATAGATGGCCATGCGCCCGGACTTTCCGGTATGGCGCTGCAAGCCTACTTGGCCTCCGGAATCGGCACGGATCACGAATGTACCACACTGGAAGAAGCCCGCGAAAAACTGCGCGGAGGGATGGCGATTTTGATTCGCGAAGGTTCCACTGCGAAGAATCTCGAAGCTCTCTTGCCGCTTATCAAACCCGAAACCGCAAGGCGATTCGCTTTCGTCTCGGATGATCGCCATGCGGACGACCTGCTCGAAGAAGGTCATCTCGATGCGACCTTGCGCAAAGCTGTCGCGTTGGGGCTTGATCCTATTCTTGCGCTGCAGCTTGCGAGTTTCAACACCGCCGAAATCTTCGGACGCAAGGATGTGGGTCTCATCGCGCCGGGGCGGCTGGCGAATTTCGTCCAGCTTGAAGACATGAAGAATTTCAACGTCGCGCGCGTCTGGCACGAGGGACAGCTTGTCGCTGAAGAAGGTCAATTGTTGCTTGAGTTGCCGACAACGGACATCAGCGACGTTACCGGCACCGTGCATCTGCAAGACTTGACCCTTGAAGATTTCGCCGTGCAAGCGCCCGACAGTCCCGTCCGCATAATCGAGCTGATTCCTGAGCAGATCGTCACCAAAGCTTCATCCGCGCGGCTTCCATCCATCAATGGAATACTTCAAGCGGATACATCGCGCGATATCGCAAAGCTCGTCGTCGTCGAACGGCACCGAAATACCGGCAATATCGGCAAAGGATTCGTGCGCGGATTCGGCCTGCGCAGCGGCGCGCTGGCGTCATCAGTCGCGCATGATTCGCACAATATCGTCTGCGTGGGAACCGATGATAAAAACATTTTGCTTGCCGTACAAACGCTGAAGCAGTTGGGGGGAGGTCTGTGCGTGGTCAATGAGGGGGAGATTTTAGCTCAGCTCGCGCTGCCCATCGCAGGTCTCGTCAGTGATCGTTCGGCAAGCGAAGTCGCAGCCGAACTTGGCGCCATCGCCAAAGCCGCCGCATCTCTTGGAGTGAAAATCAACGCACCCTTCATGGCGCTTTCGTTTCTGGCCTTGCCGGTCATCCCTCACCTGAAACTGACCGACAAAGGACTCGTGGATGTCGACAAATTCGCAATCGTCCCCTTAGCCGTGGAATCGTAGAAACCGCCGAGGCAGATCCCCTGACCCCACACCTCGCCGAGGCAGATCCCCCGATCTGCCCGGAATGTCAAAGTATTAAGCGGAGATCGTAATGAATTTTTGGACAGCGCTTCTGGATATATTGATCCTGCTAACGGCGGCTATGGTTTTGGGTGGGCTTTGCGAGCGAATGAAACAGAGTGCGATACTTGGTTACTTGCTCGCGGGCACGTTGCTTGGACCCAATGCGCTCGACTTGATGCCGAATCATGCTGCCGTTGCGACCATCGCTGAATTGGGTATTGCGCTGCTGTTGTTTACTATCGGACTGGAATTCTCCTGGCGCCGGCTGAAAAACATCGGAGCCATCGGTTTCGGAGGTGGGACCCTGCAGGGAGTGGTGACTGGCGCTTTGACGGCATGGATCTGCATCGAACTTGGTCTGGAGATTTCCGCGGCGTTTGCTGTCGGCGCCATGATTGCACTGAGTAGCACCGCTGCCGTATTGCGCCTGTTGGTGAGACGCGCCGAGATCGATAGCGGCTACGGCCGCAATGCATTGGGTATCCTGCTCCTGCAGGACATCGCTGTGGTTCCACTCATACTGATAATAACGATTCTGGGCAGTGGAGGTTCGGCCCTTCGGATCGGCTTGGAAATGGGACGGGCGGTTGGAGTGGCCGCAATCTTAGTTGGAGTGCTTTACCTGCTGCTGAACTATGTCGTGCCTTGGTTACTCAAGGTGGAAGAAGCAGCGCGCAATCGTGAACTACCGACTCTGCTGGCAATTGTCATGGCCGTCGGGGCGGGGTGGGTATCTCATGAACTGGGTCTCTCGCCAGTACTCGGAGCATTTGTAGCAGGTATATTGCTCGCCGGGTGTCCCTTCTCCACTCAAATCCGCGCCGATATTTCTCCTCTGCGAACGCTGTTCGTGACACTGTTTTTCAGCTCGATTGGCATGTTGAGCAATCCCGCTTGGATACTAAAACACTGGGAATTGGTCGCGGTGGTGGTGGCAGCTATCGTTTTGGGTAAAGCGGTTATTGCATCTGGCGTAGCACGTCTGTTCCGTTCCTCACCGGGTCACGCCGTTGCAACAGGCATTTGCCTCGCTCAGGTTGGCGAGTTTTCGTTTGTTCTCGCTGAGGTGGCGAGGGGAAAGCAGTTAATCACCGGGGATGTATTCGAACTGATCGTCGCAGCAACCATCATAACTCTGTTCCTCACGCCATATTTGATCGCTGTTGCACCGCACATCGCAGCCGTTGTGGGGAGATTTTCGGGCCACGGACTTCAAGAATTGCATCCCTTGGGCGAAACATCGCTCGAATCTGACGCGAGATTAAGTGGCCATATCGTGATTATCGGGTTCGGTCCCGCAGGAAAGCAAACCGCTGAAGCGCTTATGAAACAGCAAGAACTGATCGTCATCGTGGAATTAAGCTCCAAGTCGGCGACTGAAGCACAAGCGTATGGCTTTCGAACCTACATCGGGGATGCAACCAATGTGGAAGTACTGGATCATCTGCACCTCGGAGCAGCCAAGGCTGTCGCTATAGCTGTATCCGATCCAACGACGGTGCGGTATATCACAGAGCAGATCCGCTCCCTGTCGCCTGAGACTGTTATCATCGCCCGCGCACGCTATCACAGGTATCGCTCGGATTTGATTCATGCTGGGGCACATACGGTTGTTGACGAGGAAAAAGAAGTTGGCCAGCACATCGCCTTGAAAGTGCAGACTGTGCTGCAGACCATTGACTCTGAACAACAGCCTGCGACCACCTGAAAATGCTTTGCGAAAAAGGTGTCCTCACAGCCTGCGGCGAAAAACGCGGCCGCAAATATTTTTTAGTTCATTAGAAAGTAAATAGTTCCTAAGTGACCATCAGCAAAAGGAGGTACTCCATGTCCCACAGAGCAATTGTTATTCTATTGGCAAATCTAATTCTTGTTTCCGCGGCGTTTCCCGCGGCGTGTGTGGTTTGCCACAAGAAAGTTACGCCCTCTATCGTCACGGACTGGCAACTGAGCAAGCACAGTCAAAATGATGTGGACTGTTCTGTTTGCCACGGCGATGAACACAACTCAGCGAAAAATGTCGCGAATGTCAAAATTCCAACGCCGGAAACCTGCGCCCAGTGCCACGAAACTCAAGTGGACCAATTCAAATCCGGCAAACACGCCTTGGCATGGGCGGCGATGAAAGCCATGCCGACCATTCATTGGCAGCCCATGACTCTGATAGATGGGATGAAAGGTTGCGGCGGTTGCCACAAACTTGGACTCAAGAGTGAGGACGAAATCAAAGAGCTGAAAAAAGACGGCGCGGGATTCGGAGTCGCTTCCTGCGATGCCTGTCATACGCGGCATCTCTTTTCCGCGGAAGAAGCTCGCCAGCCGCAAGCGTGCCGAACCTGCCACATGGGATTCGACCACCCGCAATGGGAAATGTATTCAGCGTCCAAACACGGCGTCCGCAGTGAACTGAAGCAGTTTGGAATTCTCCCCGAGACGGCAGTAGCGCCCACCTGCCAGACCTGCCACATGGGTGATGGCAACCATGCGGTGCGAACCGCGTGGGGATTTCTTGCCGTCAGGCTTCCCTTGCCGGAAGATAAACAATGGGCCGCTGATCAAGCAACCATTCTTCAGGGACTCGGCGTGCTCGACCCGGAAGGCAATCCCACAGCCCGGCTTGATGTCGTGAAAGCCGCGGATGTCGCAAGGCTCACTCAGGAAGACTGGCAGCAGCAACGCGACAAGATGCTGAAAGTGTGCGGCGATTGCCATTCGTCTTCGTTTGCGAAAGCGGAAATGGAAAAAGGCGATGATATGATTCGGGAAGCTGACCATCTCATGGCCGAAGCTATTCGCACCATCGCGGCTCTTTATCAGGATGGCATTCTTGAAAAACCGGAAAGCTATGCTTATCCATTTCCCGATTTGCTCACGTTTCACGACGCACCGACTCCGATTGAGCAGACACTCTTCGAGATGTTCTTGAAACACCGCATGCGAACCTTTCAGGGAACCTTCCACGCCAATCCGGACTACGCTCTCTGGTAGTCTTCACCCGATTGTGGCAGGTCAAAGTTGAATATGTGGCTGACTTCAGGG
>CBDVDL010000083.1:0-7842 GCA_965372735.1 uncultured Alphaproteobacteria bacterium
GCGCGGATCTCTGCCGTAGGGGGGCAGGGAGTTATTTTAGCGGGAGATCTTCTGGCGCGCGCCGCTTATGAAGAGGGGAAATTCTCCGTACAGAGCCCAACCTATACGGCGCAGGTTCGCGGCGGGCCGACGAAAATTGACGTCATCATCAGCGAGGAAAAAATTCTTTATCCCCGAACGATGGCGATTGATTTTTTCTTAAGCTTGGCGCAGCGCTCGTTTGATTCGTTCGGTGTGGGTTTTAAACCCGATTGCACGATTCTTGTCGACCCGAATCTGGTACATGACTGCAAAGGACACAAGAACGTGTACCGAATCCCGATTATTGACTTGACGCATACCGGGCTCGGACGAATAGTTTACACATCAGTGGTCGCTTTGGGAGCTATGGTGGAGTTAACCCATGTCGTAAAGAACGAAACCATCCAGAAAATTGTCGAGAAGCACGCTCCCAAGGGAACCGAGAAACAGAATTTGAAAGCGCTGGATATTGGGTTTTCCGCGGCGGCAGCGGCGAAAGCGGACGTATAACGTTAGAGAATTACAGCAGGAACACAACAAGGCACATGGAAAAAACGCTAATGATTATAAAGCCCGATTCCGTTCGAGATGGACATGTCGGGCATATCCTGACTCGGATTGAAGAAGAGTCCTTTCGCATCACCGGTTTGCGCTATCTGCGTCTCTCGCAGCAGCAGGCGGAAGAGTTTTATGCAATTCACCGGGAACGACCGTTTTTCGACAGCTTGGTGCGCTATATGACATCCGGGCCGGTGGTTGTCGGTCGTCTCGAACGGGAAGAAGCCGTCGAGCACTGGCGTAAAGTTATCGGAACGACGGATCCTAAAAAAGCGCCTCCCGGAACGATTCGCGCTTTATATGGAATAAGTATCGAAAGCAATGCAGTTCACGGCTCGGATTCTGTAGAGAATGGAGTCATAGAGACACGGTTCTTTTTCGAGGAATAGGGGATAGGCGATGGCAAAAAACAAGGAAACCTCCCTCAAGGAAGTTATTGGCATGGAAGCTCCATCAGCGAAGCGGTCTTCCGAAGGCGCGATTTCACGCATTGCGATTATCGGAGCGGGCGTCATGGGACGGGGAATTGCGGAAGTCGCGGCGCAGAGAGGCATTGAAGTCGTTTTAGTCGAGCGCAACAAAGAGAGCCTGGACGCAAGCCTTGCGACGCTCGATGAAGCCTTAGATCGCGAAATCGCGCGCTGGGGAATTACCCGCGGCGATAAACGCGCGATTCTATCACGAATCACGGGAACGGTGAATTTAGATGACGTCGGAGACGTGCAGTTTGTCGTCGAAGCTCTTCCCGATGATTTGCAGTTGAAGATACGGATGTTCACTCGGTTTAACGAGATATGGAAAGAGCCCGTTGTTTTCATCTCGAATACATCAACGCTGTCGATAACGGAATTGGGGGAAGCGGCGAGTTGCCCGGAGCGTGTGATTGGAATGCACTTCTTGAATCCGGTTACAAAAACTCCATTCGTCGAAAGCGTGCGTGCTCTTAAAACATCCGACGAAACCTATGCACGGGTAAAACGGTTCGCGGAGAAACTGGACAAGACCGTTGTTGAGGTCTTTGAATCTCCCGGCTATATTACGACGCGTGTTGTCGTTCCGATGCTCAATGAAGCGATGTATGCTCTCATGGAAGGAGTGGCAAGCGCGGATGGTATCGATACGGCCATGCGACTCGGATACGGTTTTGAAAAAGGCCCTCTTGCTCTGGCGGATATGATTGGTTTGGATATTTGCATGAGCTGGATGGAAGCCCTTTTTCATGAACTGGGTGACATCAAATACCGACCTTGCCCCATGCTTCGCAAGCTCGTTCGCGCGGGACATCTGGGACGCAAAACCGGTGAGGGCTTCTTCAAATATGATAACGAAGGCAGGCGAATCGAATGAAAATCCTCGTTCTGAATAGCGGCAGTTCTTCGGTGAAATTCCAGCTTTTTGAATTTGCGGATAAGATTCTCCAGATGAAAGCGAAGGGTTCCGTGGAACGCATCGGAATGCGAGGCGCTATTCTAAATCACCTGCGAGCCGAAGATGGTGACCGGGTCAAAATCGCTGGTGAGATTCTGGATCATCAAATTGCTGTCGAATATATTCTGGCGATTCTTATATCGAAAAGCCACGGTGTGATTCGTGATTACAACGAGATTGCAGCGGTGGGACATCGTGTTGTTCACGGTGGCGAAGACTTGACGGAATCTGTGCAGATTGATGCCGATGTCATGGAGAAGCTGCGCGAATGCATTGAACTGGCGCCGCTTCATAATCCGCACAACATCAAAGGTATTGAGGCGTGTCGCCGCCTGCTGCCGGGTGTTCCGCAGGTGGCTGTTTTCGATACCGCGTTTCATCACACGATTCCTCCGTATGCGTATCTCTATGGGCTGCCGCTTGTTTTGTATCGTCGCTACGGCATCCGGCGCTATGGTTTTCATGGAACCTCTCACTACTATGTGTCGCGTCAAGCGGCTCGTTTCATCGGCAAACCTGTTGAAGATTTGAAAATCATCACATGCCACATGGGGAACGGATGCTCGATTGCAGCAGTGCGGAAGGGAGCTTCTGTAGACACCTCGATGGGATTCACTCCTGTCGAAGGTCTGGTGATGGGCACCCGGTCGGGAGATTTGGATCCTTCCACGATTCTCTATATCATGGGTCGTGAGGAATTGCCCCTCGCCGAAGCGAACGCTCTGCTGAACAAGCACAGTGGTCTGGCCGGACTGTCGGGAGTGTCATCGGACATGCGAGAGATATGGGAAGAGGCTGAGAAAGGTAATGAACGCGCTCGCACGGCGATAGATTTGTTCTGCTACCGACTGAAGAAATATATTGCTTCGTATGCCGGTGTGTTGGGCGGTCTGGATGTTCTCGTTTTCACCGGCGGCATTGGCGAAAACGCATACTATGTTCGAGAGAAATCGCTCGATACGCTGGGTTTCTTGGGCGTGGACATCGACAAGGCGAAGAATCGTCAGCCGATTCAAGATGATGCGGATATCAGTTCATCGAAATCACGCGTGAAAGTTCTGGTGATTCCTACCAATGAGGAACTCGTGATTGCCGAGGATACGCGTCGCATCGTTCAGGAGCCGGCAAAACCCACGGCATCGGCTAAGAAAGTACAGAAACAAGAAAGTTGCTGACATTGTTATGTACAAAATAACCTATCATGAACTTTTAGCTCCTGCGGTGCGGGATATGTTTATTGAAGCGCCGCTGATTGCGCGCAATCGAGAAGCAGGCCAGTTCGTCATGGTGCGCATCGGAGAACTCTCCGAACGTATTCCTCTGACGATTGCCGGTGCGGATATTGAAGCGGGTACCATACGGCTGATTTATCAGGAAGTCGGAAAGACCACAATGGAAATGGGTCAACTCAAAGTCGGTGACACTCTGGCCGATGTTGTTGGTCCTCTGGGAAAACCCACCCATTTAGAAAATTTCGGAACGGTCGTGTGTATAGGAGGCGGTATCGGAACGGGAGAAATTCTGCCGGTCGCCGAAGCCTGTAAAGAAGCTGGCAATCGAGTGTTTTCTATTGTGGGGGCTCGAACGAAGGAGCTGCTGATTGTCATAGATGAAATGCGCAAGACGTCCGATGAACTGCTCATTTCCACCGATGATGGCTCGTTCGGTTTTCATGGGCTTGTGACCGGACTGCTGGCGCAGCTTGTGGAGCGTGGAGAGAAGCTGGATAGGGTGTTTGCAGTGGGGCCTGTTCCGATGATGCGTGCCGTCTGTAATGCGACGCGGAAATATGTTCTTCCCACGGAAGTATCATTGAATTCCATCATGGTGGATGGAACAGGGATGTGCGGGGCGTGTCGAGTAACGGTGGGCGGCAAAACGCGGTTTGTCTGCGTTGACGGCCCGGATTTCGACGGCCACGAAGTTGATTTTGATGAGCTGACACAGCGACTTAAGGCTTATCGTACGATGGAAAAAGAAGCGATCGAACATTGGAAAGAACATCAGTGTCGTCTGGAGGAGGCAAGCCGCTCATGAGTGAAGCAACGAAGCCGAAACCTCCCCCAAAGAAACCGAAAGTTCCTCGCCAGCCGATGCCAGAACAGCCTCCGGAAGAGCGGAGGCATAATTTTCAGGAAGTTCCTTATGGTTATCCACCGGATGTGGCGGTCGTGGAGGCGGCCCGGTGTATTCAATGCAAGAAGCCCAAATGCGTTGATGGGTGTCCGGTGGAAATCGATATTCCGGCGTTTATAAAGTTAATTGCCGAACGGGAATTCGCGGCTGCCGCCCGAAAACTGAAAGAGGACAACGCCTTACCCGCGATATGTGGCCGCGTGTGTCCTCAGGAAGATCAGTGCGAAATCGTGTGTGTGGTCGGCATCAAAGGTGAACCGGTCGCTATTGGTCGTTTGGAGAGGTTTGCTGCGGATTGGGAGAGGGAACATGATCTAATCGAATTACCGGAAATCGCGCCACCGACGGGCAAACGCGTGGCGGTTGTGGGTGCGGGTCCGGCGGGATTGACGGTCGCCGGAGACCTGATTAAATTAGGGCACGCCGTCACTATTTTCGAAGCTTTGCACAAGACCGGCGGCGTTCTGGTTTATGGAATTCCCGAGTTCCGTCTGCCCAAAGCTATCGTTCAGGCGGAAGTGGATTATGTCGCCAGCTTGGGTGTGGAAATTATTACCAGCGCTGTTATCGGCCGTACGATGACAATCGACGACCTTTTCGTCGACGGCTATGATGCCATTTTCGTGGCAACGGGAGCCGGTTTGCCTTACTTCATGGGAATCCCCGGAGAGAATTTGAATGGCGTCTTTTCGGCGAATGAATACCTGACCCGTTCGAATCTCATGCGCGCTTTTGAGTTTCCCAAGGCGGACACGCCGATTATGAGATCCAGACTCGTCTGTGTATTGGGCGGCGGGAACGTTGCGATGGATGCGGCGCGCACGGCGCTTCGGCTGGGAGCGGAGAACGTCACTATTGTCTATCGTCGTTCGCATAAAGAAATGCCCGCGCGTATCGAGGAAATCCATCACGCCGAAGAGGAAGGTATCGAATTTAAAATTCTTACGAATCCCACGAAGATTATCGGCAACGATGATGGGTGGGTAACGGCAATGGAATGTCTTCGCTATGAATTGGGTGAACCGGATGCGTCCGGACGTCGTAAACCCATTCCGATTCCCGGAACCGAATTCGAAATCGAATGTGATACTGTGATTGTCTCGATTGGCAATGGAGCGAATCCCTTGCTTCCGCAGGCAACACCCGGACTAAAGACGAATCGCTGGGGGAATATCACCGCGGACAATGACAGCGGCAAGACATCGAAAAAAGGTGTTTGGGCAGGTGGAGATATTGTTATTGGCGCGGCGACGGTGATTCTTGCAATGGGCGCGGGACGTCAGGCCGCACGTTCCATGCACGCCTATCTGACAGATGAAGATACGTCCTGGCCTTCAGAGGAAGCCTAAAGTAAAACAGCCTTCTCAAAACTTTTAGAATAAGAAAAGAGGTTCCAAATCGGAACCTCTTTTCTTATTCATATATGATAGCTTCAAGCTACGGATTCATTTCCGTCAGCAGTTGCTCCATGAAAGCTCCCGCCTCCGTTTCGTCGCAGAAGTAGAGTGGAATGCCGAAGACTGCAACGCTGTAGGTGGGGCCGAGGTAAACATGGGCGCAGTTTCGCCCCTGAAATCGGGATTCATCATTAGCGGAGTTAAAGGTACCCGTAGTGATGGTTTCACCTCGATTGTTGAAGGTCCAGCATTTGTCAATCGTGCCGTTCCAACTTGAAGGGACTTTAGCCGGGTCTATCGTGATATCCGGATACCCGCCGACGCCCGTGAGACCTTCGGCTTCGCGCCAGCTGGCTCGATTCGCGTAGAAGAGTCGCAAGTAATTATAAGCAAATCGTGCAGGCTCTGCTCCCGTTGCAGAATAATAAGCTGAATCGGGACCGCTAACCCCGAAGGGCTCCAGTAAATTCCAACCGCTGAAAATGACTTTGCCGCCTCGGTCCATATATTCGGCCAGAATGCCTCTGTTCGCGTTAAGATTGTAATTGGCTCGATCATCCGTGTGATAGATAATCAGGCCGAAATGATAAACATCCAACGGGGACAGGTAACTCACACCTCCAACCTGATGAGTGGCGTAGTCTATCTCGCCATAGGGGCGACTGCCCACTATGTTCGCATAGAAGTTATCTGCCTGCTCATCATCAGGACTGCCGGGATTTCCGGTTCCGTCTCGGGTTTCGTCAACAATCAGAATACTGTCTGTGAATTCCGGTTCGAGAATATAGATGCTGTAAGCAATCGTGTCACTGGGTTGTCCCGCGACGTCACGAGCCATAATCTGGAACGCATACTCTCCCGACGGAGCATTCAGAAGCACGATTTCAGCTTCCTCCTGCCACGGATCCTCGCTGGTGAAGGTTCCTTCGCCGAGATGGTAGCGATAAGCATTAATTTGTCCAGAACCGCCGGCGACAGCGCTGAAAGTAATCTGCGTTTCACGATTGGTTCGATAAAAGACAGAGCCGTCGAGATAAAAATCATCTGCGCCATAAACTCCGGCAACAACGGTGTCCATGGTAGGACGCACACCTTCAACAACCGTGAAATTCACCGAAACCATGTTAGTCCCCAGCGCTTCGCCCGCATCTTTAACGCGAGCATAGATAGTGTGCTCGCCGGGCGTTATGATATTTTTGTCGATGAGCGTAGCTGTGCAGGGGACATCCCGCCATGTAGCAGTTGTGCACGGCAGGAACTCGAGACTCTTATCACAGAACAGGAATGTCGGGTGCATCGACCAAGGTTGCCATCCGGTTAGAGAATCATCGATAGCAATAGAGTAGTAGAGAGAGGAGGGATTAAGATCCTCCCCTTCAAGCTCAATTGCAAATCCTCTCCCCGTAACAGCTCCGTCCTCCAGACTTTCTGAACCGAAAGCCAATGCAGGTCGTGTGTTCGTCGCGTAGAAGAAGCGACTGGGCGGCGCTGGATCGACAAGCCCGTCATTATCCACGGCGGTCACCTGAACTCGATGAGGAACGGTCGTGTCTCCCGGTGCATAGAAGGCAATCGTGTCTTCGTAAGCCGTGGTAAACATCAGCGTTTCCGCGTCAATTAGAATCCAAAAACCACTGATGTCACCATCGGGATCCGTACCCGACCATTTCAGATGAGCAAAATGGTTGAATTCCGCCGAATCCGCCGGCGCTAAAACGAGATGAGTTATCGGCGGCTGGTTCGGTAGAGCGCTCCCCGGATCACTGACCTCGCACCCGGCGAAGGCGATGAGCAAGAGGCTTAAAAGGCTCAGCCGCAAAATATCTTTCAACATTTGAATGGCTCCTCTGAGAAAAATGATTCTCCTACCAGGCGAATCCTAATGAAAAACGATGCGGCTGCATCATGAACTCGTCCACGGCGGCTGTGATGTCGCCGAAATAAGAGTAGGCGTAATCAAACGTGAAATGATTGTTAGGACTTAGAGGGATATTCAATCCCAGTCCAGCCGCAAAGCTTTCTGTATCATAGGCGAACTTGCCGCCCAGCCTGAGCGCGAGGATTTTATTCCAAACGTATTCCCCGCCGATATTCAAACGTTCGCGATTGTCATTCGGGTGATTCATTTCAACCGCGATTGTCGCCGCATGTTTTTCACCGGGCTCAACGTCGAGCATTTCAAAGAAATCAGCCGACACTCCCAGTCGGAACATCGTCGGGAGCGCAGCGTCTTCATAGTTGACTTGCAACAGACCACCGCTCTTGGTTTCATTGCGGTAGTCCGAGTAGTCGCCGGAATAAG
>CBDVDL010000084.1:0-7759 GCA_965372735.1 uncultured Alphaproteobacteria bacterium
CACGAACGGGTTGGCTAGCGACGGTGGTGGAGTGTATTGCGCGGGATATTCTCGCCCGACCATCGTGAATTGCACGATACGCAATAACATAGCAAATAACAACGGCGGTGGGGTGTTTTGTCATGAAAGCTGGCCGACCTTCACAAATTGTACCATCAGTGATAACTCGGCCGTTTACGATGGCGGCGGGGTATGTTGCTGGCTGAATTCATCACCAACCTTCACTAATTGCACCATCAATGACAATTCGGCCGTTAACAATGGCGGCGGGGTATGCTGCTATTCCCCTACTAGTCCAATCTTCACGAATTGCTTGATAAGCAACAATGTTGCTAGTGGTGACGCGGGTGGGGCGTATTGCATGGACTATTCTTACCCGACTTTCAGGAATTGCACTATAAGTAGTAATATAGCACAATCCAGCGGCGGCGGAGTATATTGTGGTATTAGTAATTCGCAGATTATCAAGAATTGCATCCTATGGTCTAACGCTCCTGATCAGATTTATAATTCCGGTGGCAGTCCGCAGGTAACTTATTCAGATGTTGAAGGCGGATGGCCAGGAAACGAAAATATCAATTCTGATCCATTGTTCATATTCGGTCCTGGCCCGTATGGAGATTACTATCTGTCGCAGGTTGCTGCTGGGCAAACACAGCAAAGCCCATGTGTGGATACCGGAGACCCTTCTTCAGAAATCATTGAGGGAACTACTCGTACGAATGGAGTTCAAGACGACTACCCAGTGGACATGGGCTACCATTACGAGGTCTTTGAATCTCTTGGGTATATGACTTTACTTTCATCCGGACCACCAGATTGGGCTTATCGCCTGAATTGGATTAGTGGATATCTCGATAGTATCGTGTTTGCCAATTTCTGTGATGGGACAATAGGTTCTGTCGGAGGAGTCGCTGCCGCGAGTTGGACAGCAGCAAACTATGCGGACTCTATCGTGTTCACAGCTTCAATACCACTCACTTCCGGAAGCATCGACACCTTTTGGCTATCGCATCCGTGGTGCGATGATGTTGTTGATTGGACTGTTGGCGACAGTTCGGGAAGTGTGGATGGGCCGTTACCTGTTGAGCTGACAACGTTTCAGGCTGTCGGAGGTGATGGGCAGGTGACGCTGCAATGGCGGACGGAAAGTGAACTCGACAACGACCACTTCCTACTCTACAAACGCAAAACTGGAGAAGAAGATTTTCATGCGCTTACTGAAATTCCCGGTCATGGCACGACTGCCGAGCCGCACGATTATCAATTTGTAGATTCGTGGGTGCAGAATGGTATTGCCTACGACTATCAGATTTCCGATGTGGACATCGCCGGTCGAGAAACGTTCTATGAGCAAATCGTTTCCGCCACGCCCGGCAGGGACGCTGTACCGACTGAGTTTGCTCTTTACCCGAACTATCCGAATCCGTTCAATCCGGTGACAACGATTCGTTATGATGTGAAAGAAACCGGGCTGGTTTCGCTGAAGATTTTTGATTTGTTAGGGCGCGAAGTGACGACGCTTACTCATGAAGAGCATTCCGCCGGTGCTTATTCGATGACATGGGATGCTGCCGGGATGCCATCGGGAATTTATTTAGCCCGGATGGAAGCGGAGGGTTTTGCGCAGGTGATGAAGTTGTTGTTGGTGTAATAAGGTGACCCCCCTTTAATTCCCCCCGCACGCGGGGGGAGATAAAAGGGTGTAGGGGCTGACCCACGTGTCCGCCCGTTAGCTAAAGACTCAATTTCCATCCGCGGCGGGCACACACATGGGAGTGCCCCTACAAAATATGACCATTGCGGATCAGGAGACCACACAACGGCGATTCAGTATACAGAAAAGGAGCAGTGATGGCTGCTCCTTTTTGTGTAAATAAACCGAATTTGAATAGTTGTCAGGGAACTTTTTCGGAGCGACGGGCTTCGCCCATCCAGAGGCCGAGGTCCATGACTTCGCTGTGCTCGTCTTCATCATCGGGTGGCGAATCCGATGAAGGAAAGTCGTGCTCGCCGAAAGCGGTCAGGAACCATCCCACCCAGCGATACACATCGTTGCGGCGAATTTCCGCGCGGAGGGTTCGCATGCGGCGGCGGCGTTCATCGGCATCCATGTGATAGGCGCGATGAATCATATCGGCCATCCCTTCGATGTCATAAGGATTCGCCATGAGCGCGCCTTTGGAAAGTTGGTCGGCGGCGCCCGCGAATTCGCTGAGAATAAGCACGCCGTTGTTGTCAACACTGGCGGCGCAGTATTCCTTTGCGACTAAATTCATCCCGTCGCGGAGCGGAGTGATAAACGCGATTTCGCAGGCTTTGTAATGCCCTAAAAGCTGCGCCCGGTCGAGATTTTGAAAGACATAATGGATCGGAATCCATCCGTGCTGTGAAAATTTCGCGTTGATGCGACCGACAAGACCGTCCAGTGTTTCTTTCAATTTCTGATAGCCGGGCACCCCGGCGCGGCTGGGAATTAGGACTTGGACAAGAGAGATTTCTTCGCGCAAGTCCGGATATTTTTCCAGCGCGCGTTCAAAGGACAAGAATCGTTCCGGGATGCCTTTCGTATAGTCGAGGCGATCCAGCCCCAGCAAAAGTTGTCTGCCGGGAAGATTCTCGTGCAGATACCACGCGGCTTCGGCGGCTTCCTCTGTGCGTGCTCCTTCGTCGAATTCTTTAAAGTCGATACTGATGGGAAAATGCGCCACCTTCACTGTGCGTTCGCCATACTGGATAAACGAAAGCCGCCGCTTGATGGTAACCCAGATTTCGGGGATGAGCGCTTTGACGCATTGCGTGAAATTGCGCCTATCGCGCAGTGTTTGAAATCCGAGCAGGTCGTATTCCATGAGTGCGCGAATGACTTCCCGCTTCCACGGCAGGCGGCGAAAGAGATCGAGTGATGGGAAAGGAATGTGCAGGAAAAAGGCGAGGGGACGCTGAATCCCCATTTCTTTTAGATGCTGACCGACGAGCATTAATTGATAGTCGTGAATCCAGAGGAAGTCCTTCGGGTGAATGTGCTGTGAAATCGTCTCCGCAAACTTGTGGTTGACCTCGACATAGGATTTCCAATCTTCCAAATTGAATTTACAATAACCTAAAAGATCATGAAAGAGAGGCCAGATGGCTTCGTTGGAGAATCCGTGGTAATACTTTTCGACTTCGTCTTGTGTGAGAAAAACCGGAGCTAATTCGAACGATTGCTTTTGGCTGAATTCTTCCAACAAATCGCCAATGGCTTTCTCTTCCCCAGGCCCAGGCCATCCCGCCCACAACCCCCGGCTTTTTTTCATGACGGGTGTGAGCGCGGTGATCAGGCCGCCGGCTCCGGGACGGATGAGCTGATTTTCGCCATTCTGTTCGACGACAACCGGCAGCCGGTTTGAAATGATAAAAAGCCGTTTCCATTTCATTCGCATAGCTTTTCCTGTGGTTTTCTTTCCAAAGAAATGTTTACTTTTGAATATACAAAGTCTGTGTGGGATAGGCGAATTCGATTTTTTCTGTTTCGAATTTGCGGCAGAGTTTCAAATTTATTTCTTGTTGAATGTCCATATACAAGTTGTAATCTCCGCTTGCCACATAATAGACGACTTCGAAAATCAAAGCCGAGTCGCCGAACTTCTGAAAGTGTGCGCGGTCGAATCGAATCTTGTCAATTGATTCGATTATTTCTTTTACCATCGCAGGAATCGCTTCTGCTTTGTCGGCTGGTGTCTGATAGACCACGCCGAAAGAGAAAACAATTCGCCGTTCCTTCATGCGCTTGTAATTTTTCACGCGGCTGTTGATTAAGTCCGAATTTGCGAAGACAAGCTGCTCGCCGTAGAGGCTGCGAAGCCGGGTTGTTTTCACCCCAATGCGCTCCACCGTCCCTAGAAAATCTCCCACAATAATAAAATCACCGACTTCAAAGGGTTTGTCCAAAAGGATTGATACCGAGTTGAATATATCGCTGAGGACATTTTGGATAGCCAGCGCTATGGCAATTCCCCCTATGCCGAGTCCGGCGATCAAAGGCGTGATTTCGATTCCCAAATTATCTAAAGCCAGAAGTACGATGATCAGCCATAGAACCAATCTGGCAAAGAACGTTATCACTCCGAAGGCCGAAGCTCTTGCAGGATCTTCCGCTTTCTTCTTGAGAGCATCCCGGGAGATCAGAAAAGAGACAAGTGTATTTCCCCAAAAACCGACCTGCAAAAAGACAACAATTAAAACAACAATTCGAACGATTCGTGATACCATCTCCGGTAGTGCGACGAACTGCAGGCCGATATAGAGCGAAAGAATCAGCAGAAAAAGAAATTTAGTGTTTTTAAAAACCGCTAAGATTGAATCATCAACATCTGTTTTGGTACGTTGTGCAATGGCGGCAAGTCGTCTGCTGACAAAACTTATGATGATTCGGAGAATAGAGGGAAGAACAATCGTTATGACGGCGGCGAGTAGCCAGCTCCACAAGGGATTGCCGTAGTATGTCGAATACAGGAAGTCCATCAATTACCTCTGCAAATAGTTACCCAATTATTTAAGAACTCGATAAGGTCATCCGGAGGTTGAAGCCACAGGTCTGCCGCCGTTGGACGAAACTCGGGACGCACTAAAACCACAAGTCCTTTTCCTTTCAGCTCGCGGAAGGCGTCTTCGTCGGTTAAGTCATCTCCGAGATAAGCCATCGTCGCTCCCTCACCCATTTCTGAGATGATGGTGCGCACCGCGTCACCTTTATCTTTTCCCGCCGCTCTCAGTTCAATTCCGCCGTCGAATTCCTTCGCGATAAGGCCGGAATCCTCCGAAAGTGATGACCATTTCCGAAGCGCTTTCTCTCGAATTTCACGCACGATGCTCTCGTTTGTTCCTCGCCAGTGCAGAGCGAAACCAGCCGGCTTTGGTTCGTATCGCGTTTGCAGTCCTTCTGCTTCAATCCAATCGGGTACTTGAGCGAGAGTTCGCCGTACCGGTTCACTCAAATCAGGTGTCACATGTCTGCCGTCCGGCAGAAGGCGTTCCCAACCGTGCGAGCCCCAGATTTCTGGCAGTTGTTTCAGGCGCAGCAGCGGGACAAGGTCGTCGATTGCGCGACCGCTGATAATAATCACACGAAGTTGTTTCGCGTCAATCAGAGCGCTTAAGAGTTCCCGGACACCCGGATAGAGCGTGGCTTCATTCCGTTCAACACGGAACGGAGCCAGCGTCCCATCGTAGTCCAGCAGGAGTGCGCGGTTCGAGGCGCGACGCAACTTTTCGAAAAAGGTATTTAAGTGGGTATCCTCATTGAGGATTTTCATAGGACTGATCCGCCATGAGGCGATCGGATAAACCTAAACGCAATCCCAACATGAGTGTCAGGTATTCGCGCAGGTGACGGGTGAGCAGGAAATTTTCTCTAACGAATTGCCGGGCGGTTTCTCCCATGACATTCATACGCTCCGGTCGCCGAAGGAGTTCTCTCATTCGCAAGGCAGCGCCTTCGGGGGAATTCACGAGGAAGCCGGTGTGATGATTGAAAACCTGAAGGCGAATGCCGCCCGCGTTCCCTCCAATTACCGGTTTGCCTTTCCACATCGCTTCGGTGACGGTGAGTCCGAAACCTTCCTGAAGCGATTTTTGAACGACGATGGTCGATGCGCGCTGAAGCGCGTTGATGGTTCGGTGAGCATCGCTGGGAAGAAGGAGCACGTGGATATGCGGATTTCCCTGAGCGGCTTCCTGAACTTCCTCGAGCACAGCTGCGCCTTCCGGGTCGTCTGTTGCTCCTCCACCGGCGAGGATGAGTTCCGCTTCCACCGTCTCTGTCAGCATTTGAAATGCTTCAATGACTCCGATGGGATCTTTGAAAATGTCGAAGCGGGATACTTGAGTAATAATCGGAACGTCATTCGGGATTCCGTATCGCTCCAACGTTTCTTCGATTTCGCGGGATGGAATATCGCAGTTTTTTTCACTCAGAGGATCAATGCTGGGCGCCATGATGAACTGCGGATGGTCCAGCGATTGAGCGAAATCAGGCATCGAGAATATACTGGCATCAAAGTCCGATACTTTCGATTTTAGATAGTTCCAGACTTTTCTCACCGGATGACTGACATCGATGTGGCAGCGCCAGACCCATTTTCCTTTTCGCTTCGGGCAGAGTTCCAGCAAAGCCGCCGGTTGAGGGTCGTGAATGAAAACAAAATCCGCTTCTTCTAAGATTGGCCGAAGCCGCTCGGCATTCTGGCGGGCGGTTTCCTCATAGACTTCGATCTTAGATGGAGGCAGTGTAACCGGTTTGCCCTGCAGACCATTGTGAAAATCTTTGGTTGTTTTGTAATAATCTTCTTTGCCCTCCACGACTTCCCAAGACGCATCTAACCCAAGATCCTGCATCAAAGGAACGAGCCAGACCAGAATCTCGGCCACGCCGCCTCCGACACGTGTCGAATTGACATGGACGACTTTCGTTCCCTCCAAATCATCCGCCAACTGACGCAACTGCGATACGGCGACAAGCCCGGCAACATCTTCGGAGGGTTTCAGTTGCTTCATCGTGTGTTGACTCCTGCGGTGTATGCTGTTTGAGCAACCTTCACGAGAGCATCTTTTAGTTCCGAAAGGTTCAAGAAATAAAAATCGATATGCGCAAATGCTCGAAGGAGTTCCTCGGGCTTTGTTTCTAAGTCCGCCAGCCATGTCGTGAAATCATCCGTTCTATCCGGCGTGCGCCGTCGCGCTTCCACGAAATGATAGTAAATTGCGCTGAGGCTCATGTCCGGCAGATGATTGACCAAATCTTCAGCCGTCTCCAATTCTGCATGCGTGTCAAAGACAATCGTGACTCCCCGCATAAAGCGAAACTCTTCTCCCTTGGGAACCCAGGGGATATACGGAGCTTCGCTCAAGCGTTCGTCCAATATATCAAGAACTTTCTCGCGGAGAGAGTCGATATTTTCGAAAACATAAGGATTGATAATTCCGAGTCTCTCGGCGAGCACGCGGTCGCGGAGATGGCGCGATGCCCACACGGCAAAATCGTTTCGAAATTCCGGATCATCAAACGTCGGACGCACGAGCGTTTCGCAGAAGTGATGGTAAAGAGTCTCGTCGGGACATACGGCAATGCGTTCCCGCAGCTCCCGCAGGTTCACCGCTGAACTCACTCCGCCCATGCGAGTAATAATCGCACAGTCTTGGACTTTAAAGGGAGGTCTATCAGTTTTTTCTGCCATCATGACTTCTGTTCTTTCGATTGAAGATGCAGAGTAGGTTTCTATATCGTTTGAATACAGCGAATTATGTTACTAAAAGACGACTTGCGGTCTAACCGCAGATGACCCTCTTACTAACCTAAGAAGAATTCTATGGAAAATCAAGAACAAGATTGGAATCTCAATCTATTAACAAAGGAGCAAGTTTCATACCTGCTCCTTCTCCGTACCCTTTTAGGACTATTGTCACTTTTAAAGTTTTCGCGATGTCCCCCCCCACCGGGGACGGTGGGGGCTAGTGTTTGTTATTTTTTATTTACTAGGCAGGATGCTCCCGCGTCCTGCAAATCTATCTTATAAATCCGGGAGGATAGCGCTGGGACCGGTGCCGACGATATACGATGTATAAACGCTGTCGCCTCGTAATTCATCGATGCGGTTATCTTCGAAGCAGGAAACGAAAATGCGTCCATCGTCGAGAATCGCGATATCATTTGCTCCATTGCCTGTAGTGATAGGATGATTTGAATCGCGCAACAATTCGCCCGTGTCATACCGATATT
>CBDVDL010000085.1:0-7744 GCA_965372735.1 uncultured Alphaproteobacteria bacterium
CCGGCGTGAAAAATGCAAAGGAAATCCTGTAATTACCAGAATATAGGGAAATCTCCGGTAAGGGTCAAATGTTTTTTATTGCTTTATGGAATTTCTCACGCCTTGATATAAGCATCGAAAACCGAGGCGTTGGAGGGAATTTTGCTTGCATATATAATGTTTTTTGCGTATTTTTCAGTTTGCGAAAAAATGGGTTGCATGTAATTGTAAGTATTTGATAATTATTGTTCTAAAGTGAGCTACGAAAAGGAAACTTAAGATTCTGGTAGGAGGAATGCATGATGACGAATTATGCGAGATTCATTGTTACATTTTTCACGTTATTGTGTTTCGTAGGTGTAGTCGCTTACGCTGCGACGAGCGAAGGTTGGGTTGCGTGGGACGGTATTTCCCGCCAAGCGCCGCCGACTGTGGATGTGCGGACGGCGTCACCGACGGGAATTGATTTGTATTATCAATCGTCTGGCATGTTTCATAGCGCTGTTTCGACGCCGGGAGGAAATTTTACGTATCTCTCTGTTGTCGACGGCGGTATCTATGGCGAGGTTGGACATCCGGAATTACCGGCGATTCGGAAAATGGTGAGTATTCCTTATGGCGCTACGCCATCGCTGATGGTTCTGAATTTGAATGTGGCGACATATTCTTTTGAGGAATTGGGAATCGGTTCGCCGATTTATCCGGTTCAGGCTCCGATTGAGAAGCTTCCGGGCGCTTTGGAAAATGCGCCTTTCTATTTCGATGAGGCGGTTTACGCTACGGACGCTTTTCAGCATGATGTGTTAGTTGAAATGGGTGAAGTCGGAATTGTTCGCGGACACCGTTATGTTGAAGTGATTGTGTACCCGGTGGATGTGAATCCGGCTGCGCAGGAAGTGAAAGCGCTTGTTTCTTTGGAAGTGCGCGTAACGCTTGCCGGCTCGGATATGGAGCTGACTCGCTCCAAACAAGCGCGTTATAACAGTTTTCCTTTCGAGACATTGACTGATCGGCTCTTTATCAAGACGTCGCTGGATCAGCAAACTCGAGATTTGAATGGTATGCCGGAACCTCCGCTGCTGCTGGTTATCACGGATCCGCAGTGGGAGACGAATACGGATTTGCTGGACTATGTGGACTGGAAGTTCGATAAAGGTTTCCGGACGCAATTCAAAACAACGGATGTAACGGGTACATCAACGACTTTAATTAAGGCCTATATCCAAGATGCTTACGACAATTGGCCGGTCGCGCCTACGTTCGTTCTTTTGGTTGGTGATGTGGATGCGATTCCCGGCTGGATTGGAAGCGGTATAGGCACTCCCTACACGGATTTGAATTATTCGATGTTAGAAGGAACCGATTACAAACCGGACGTCGGTATCGGGCGGTGGTCGGTTGCGAATCTGACAGACCTGACGAATATCATTACGAAGACAATGGAATACGAGCAGGTTGGTTGGACCGGCAATGACACGTGGGAAAAGTACGCCGTTTTCATGGCGTCTGAAGATAACTATACGGTTTCTGAAGGAACGCATAATTTCGTGATTGACAATTACCTCGCGCCGGACGGTTATTCATACAACAAGCTCTATTGTCACACCTACAGCGCGACGACGCAGCAGGTCCGCGATGCCCATAATGCCGGCCGTTCACTTTCGATTTATTCGGGGCATGGTGGCACCTATTCCTGGGCGGATGGACCAGCTTTCTCTCAGAGTGATGTAAATGGACTCACCAATAGCGTCTATCCTTTTGTACAAAGCTACGCGTGTATAACCGGCACTTATTCCGTCAGCGAATGTTTCACGGAGACCTGGATTCGCGCTACTCATGGCGCCATCGGCATCTTTGGCTCGTCAGTGAACTCGTATTGGACGGAAGACGATATTCTCGAGAAGCGAGTGATGGAAGGCTTCTGCGCGAATCGTACTCCCGGCGATGAAAATCAGACCTGGACTGCGGGGATGATGAACTACGGGAAGCTGCGCTTTTTCGCTCATTTTGGCGACAACAGCACGACGCGGCGTTATTTCGAGATGTACAATATCATGGGGGATCCTTCGATTGATTTGTGGACAGCGGTTCCTGTCGCGATTGGCGTTACACACGATGCGACGCTTTTTGTTGGTGCAACGAGTTTTGATGTAACAGTAAGCAGCATCAGTGACTGGGCGCTCGTATGTGTGCATGATGAGAACGAAGAGGTTTATTCGTCGCAGTATCTTTTCGCTGACGGTACGGCGACGATGAATTTGGGAGCGGGCGCTACAACACCTGGCACGCTACACATTACGGTTACCGGTCATGACTGCGACCCGTATCAAAGCTCGGTGCCGATTATGGTGCAGAGTGGGCCATATATTATTACGGCGGACGTGGATGTTGACGACACGGCCGGTGGGAATGGCGATGGTCTGGCGGACTTCGGCGAGACTTTAGACATTACCTTGACTGAGGAGAACATCGGGAATGAAGATGCGAATAACGTCATGGTGACAATCGCCACAACGGACGCGTATCTGACAATTACCGACGACTCTGAAGATTACGGGACAATTGCAGCGAGTCAGCAGAAATTTGTGCCGAACGGTTTTGAAGCTGATCTATCCGCTGATGTTCCGGACGGTCATGTGATAACTGTCAGTGTAACGGCAACAGATGACACGCCGGAAGAATGGACTGATTCATTCACGATTACGGCTCACGCGCCTGAGCTGACGGTTTCATCCTCGCTGGTGGACGATGCCACCGGCAATAATAACGGCGTGATGGATGCGGGGGAAACCGTTACTCTGACGTTGACGCTCTACAACGACGGTTCATCCAGCGCCAGCTCTCTGGTCGGGATGTTGACAACGGATCATGATGATCTGAATATCACGCAGAACACCGGCACACTGGCACTGCTCGACGCCGGACATTCCGGTGATATGACGGCTTTCACCGTTGAAGTGCAGCCGACTGCTCCGGGAATGGATCGCGCGTTTTTCTATCTTGAAGTGACAATGGACGGCGGTCGTACGGAACACGTCATGCTGGAATTGCCCATCGGCGGTTTCTATGACACGATAGAAAATGGCGAAGGCGGTTGGATACATCAGGAGAATCAGGCTGGTTGGACGGATCAATGGCATATTTCCACCGAAGATTATCAATCACCGACTCACGCGTGGAAATGCGGTGACGCGGGCACGGGCGATTACGCAGGTCATATGGACGCTGTGCTGGTCACGCCGACAATTAATCTCTCCGGACATGCCGAGCTGCACTTCTGGCACTGGATAGAAGGGGAGGTTTCCAGCTACTATCCGGATTCGGCGTATGACGCAGGTATCATCGAAATCTACAACGGCAGCACTTGGGAGCAACTTACACCTGCCGGCGGTTATAATAAAGTCACGCGCTGCACAGCCGGAGGCGGCAACCCGTACACCGGACCGTTTGCGTGTGCGACACCGTGTTTCAGCGGCAACATTTCGTGGAGCGAAGTGGTTTGCGATTTGGGAGCTTATTCGGGTGATGTCCAGATTCGGTTCCATTTCGGCAGCGATGACGGCGGCGGTGCGGAAGGCTGGTATATTGATGATGTGCGCGTCATCCTTTTAGTTGGGAACAACCCGCCGCATAACCTGCATGCGGAACTTATTGGTTCAACGACACATCTGAGTTGGGAATCGCCATCGTCCGGAGTTCTGTTGGGCTCTCTTGAAAGCTACAACATCTATCGCAACGGCAGCAAGATTGACTCGATGGTGCAGGCGCTGACCTACGAGGATGACATGTCCGGCTTGCCTTACATAACCTATACCTATGAAGTGTCGGCGCAGTATTCCGACGGTGAATCGGGGATGTCGAATTCGGTGCAGATTCTTTGGGATGCTCAGCCGGATCCTGTCACTGATTTGACGGCAATTCGTTCGGGAGATGATGTGATTTTGGACTGGACGCCGACGGACGCGGATGAATATCACCTTTATATCTCGGATACACCGGATACATTTGAAGGAGCGCCGACGGTTGTACCTGCTCCGCCTTATACGATTGTAGGTGAAGCGACGAGCTATGAGAAGCACTTCTATCAGGTGATGTCGGTGAAGAATTAGTTCTCTAACCATTGCGGCTCTGGAGAGCCACAACGGCGATGAGGTATGGATTGAGTGGCCCTTGGAATGTATTTTCTGGGGCCGCTTTTTCTTTAGTGCAATTTCTTGAAAGATTATCTTATTTTTTGTAGTATTATGGCGTACGCTCCCGCGTCTGGGCGAATATTGCGGCAGGGTCGGGGTACCCCGCTCGGCGGAGTGGCGCGAGAGGTGAGGGCACCCACTCGCGGCGATTATCTGTCGTAGGGGCGTTCCCTCGTTTGCGAGGGGAAAATGAATGCAGATGAAGAAGCGACTGTTAAAAGAAAACCTGACGAAGCTCTTTGAGCTGATGGATCCGTGCCGGTTGTGCCCGAGGAATTGCGGGGCAAAGCGGCGGCAGGGTGAAATCGGCCAGTGCGGGATTGGAGACGAATTGTCTATCTCATCCATCGGTCTTCATCACGGCGAGGAATTTCCGATATCGGGCGTCCGGGGTTCAGGAACGGTTTTCTTAGCCGGATGCAATCTGCACTGTCTTTTCTGTCAGAATGCCGACATCAGTCAGATGCGAATGGGCGAATCTCTGTCAGCAGAACAGCTTGCTCAGGCGATGGTGAATCTTCAAAAATCCGGTGCGCACAATATCAACTGGGTCTCCCCCACCCATGTCGTGCCGATGCTTGCGGAGGCGTTGCTCATAGCGTGGGAAGAAGGATTGCAGATTCCGCTTGTGTATAATACAGGCGGGTATGACTCGCTGGAAGTGCTCGCGTTGTTGGATGGCATTGTGGATATTTATATGCCTGATATGAAATACGGCGACGCGGAAACCGCTAAGCGATTATCAGGTATTGACGATTATCCGCACCATAATCAGGCGGCGGTGCGTGAAATGTACCGGCAGGTGGGGTCGCTGGAATGTGATGCGCAGGGCATCGCTAAGAGAGGGCTATTGGTGAGGCATCTGGTTCTCCCTGAGAATCTGAGTACCAGCGAACAGGTCTTTTCTTTTTTGGATGAGAAATTGCCGGGAATCGTGGATGTGAACGTGATGGCGCAATACCGTCCCTGTTTTCGGGCAGATGAAATCCCTGAACTCAGGAGGCGGCTCCATGCGTCCGAATTTCAAGAGGCTGTAAATATGGCGCGAAGCAGAGAAAGAATACGTGTAGTGGATTGAAATTTATTGATTTCTCTATATCATTTGCTATATTTATTCATAAAAGTATAGTTTATATGCAATTACATTCTAAATGGTAAATATATTATGAATTAAATTTCATATAGATGATCTTGGGAATTTTAAGAAATTACATGTAATGATTGACTTTCGTTCTTGGGTTGTGTAGATTGAACTCAGCGCAAGAGACAAGCGCTCGAAACTTAGGCCCTCGAAACTTCCATTTTGTAGTTTTACTTTGGGCAGAAACCCACCTACGATCCCCGGGTGGGTTTTCTTTTTGTGCTTAGGCAGTTGCCTTTTTATCGGTCATTTTGTATATTTATATGTTTTAGCAAATTACGCTTTTTCAAAGAAATGCTGTTTTGGTTGGAAAATCCGATTTCAGGAGAAAAATGACGGACACTATTCACAATGTTCTGATTATCGGCTCGGGACCTGCAGGGCTCACCGCCGCAATTTACACGGCTCGGGCAAATCTTTCACCGGTGGTTGTTGAAGGGATGACACCGGGCGGGCAACTTATGATAACCACGGACGTCGAAAACTATCCGGGTTTTCCCGATGGAGTTACGGGACCGGAATTGATGGAGCTTTTTCATAAGCAAGCTGAACGTTTCGGCGCCACGTTTATAGCGGATGAAATCACCGGGATTGATGTATCGTCGAGACCGTTTACAGTGACCGTGAGCGACGGTACGGAACTTCGGACGAAAACGCTCATCATCGCAACAGGCGCTTCCGCGAAATGGCTGAATCTGGAATCGGAAAAGAAGCTACAGGGTAAGGGAGTGTCTGCATGCGCCACCTGCGACGGATTTTTCTTCCGCGACAAGGATGTGGTTGTGGTCGGCGGCGGCGATACGGCGATGGAAGAAGCCACGTTTCTAACACGATTTGCGCGCAAAGTAACTTTGATTCACCGCCGGGACGCTCTTCGTGCTTCCAAATATATGCAGCAGAAACTGCTGGACAATCCGAAAGTCGAGGTCGCATGGAATTCCGTCGTGACGGAAGTTTTGCATGACGGTGAATGGGAAAAGGTTACCGGTGTGCGGCTGAAAGATGTGAAATCGGGCCAGGAAAGAGATCTCGCGTGCGACGGTCTGTTTTTAGCGATTGGACACGAACCGAATACGAAAGTCTTCCGCGATTTTCTTTCCGCAGATGAAATCGGCTACCTGATTGCCAAAGCCGGTACTTCCGAAACCGAAATACCGGGTGTTTTCGTGGCAGGGGATGTTCAGGATCATCGTTATCGTCAGGCGGTGACAGCTGCCGGTTCGGGGTGCATGGCTGCGATTGATGCTGAACGATTTCTGGAGGCCGAGGGTGCCCACTAAGTACGATTTTGATGTCGTGATATTAGGCGGCGGACCTGCCGGGTATGTAGCGGCGATTCGCACGGCGCAGTTGAAACTGAAAGCGGCTGTTATCGATCCCGAGAGAGTGGGTGGTGTTTGCCTGAATTGGGGCTGTATTCCCACGAAGGCTCTTCTAAAATCTGCCGAACTATACCGCGAAACTCGACAATTCAAACGCCTCGGACTTGACATTGACGTCAAGGGATTTGATTTCGCGCGCATCATAAAGCGCAGCCGTCAAATCGCCGACCGAAGCAGTGCGGGCATCGAGTTGCTGATGAAAAAGCACAGCATCGCGACGTTTCAGGGCAGAGGTCGTATCGCATCCGCGCATGAAGTGGAAATATTGAATTCGGACGGTGTGCGTTCACGCAAGACGACGCGACATATTATCATTGCAACCGGCGGCTATCCTAAAGCGTTGCCGGGCGCGGCGTTCGACGGCGAATATATTTTAACATCGAAGGAAGCGATGAACCTTCCATCTCAGCCGAAGCGACTGCTTATCATCGGCGCGGGAGCTATCGGGGTGGAATTCGCGTACTTCTACGCGGTGCTGGGAACGAAAGTAACGCTCATTGAGATGATGGAACAAGTGCTCCCACTTGAAGATGCTGACATCGCGGAAACGTTGGAGAAATCGCTTCTAAAGCTGGGTATTGACATCCACACGAGTACCGCTGTAACGTCTTTGGAAAGCCACGCTGATGGAGTCACGGTAACAGCGGAAGGCCCGAAGGGAAATGTGACGGTGCAAAGCGATTTGGCGCTTGTCGCTGTCGGTGTTGGAGCCAACACAGAAAATCTGGGACTTGAGGAAGCCGGTATCAAGATTGACAGAGGTTTCATCAGTGTGGATAAAAAGTATCAGACGAACGTACCCGGAATCTGGGCAGTGGGAGATGTCATCGGGCCGCCGCTTTTAGCTCATGTCGCATCGCGTGAAGCGATTGTTTGTGTGGAAGAGATTGCGGGTATGAATCCTTCGCCGATTGACTACGAAGCGATACCGGCGTGTACGTATTGCCATCCGCAAGTGGCGTCTGTCGGTTTGACGGAGAAGCAATGTGTCCAGAAAAATCTCGATGTGAAGATTGGAAAGTTTCCGCTTGTCGCTTCGGGAAAGGCTC
>CBDVDL010000086.1:0-7616 GCA_965372735.1 uncultured Alphaproteobacteria bacterium
CAAAGAAATCAAATTAATTTTTATCTTCTTGGTCGTCGGACTATTTATATGGAGTTGCTCCGAGAAAGAAGATACAACACCTGTTGGTACTGAACCGATTGATGATCTGGCAGCCGACTGTATTGGTTGTCATACGAATGAAGACCTCTTGATAGAAACCGCACTTCCTGATGAAGAACCCCCAGGGGATCCATCGGGCGAAGGTTGAGGCGGTTCGGTCCCTCCGTTGGAGGGTTGGGAAAAGGTTTTAATGACAGGCAGCGGTTTGGAGGCGTATTTGGCTGGTCCGCACGCGTTTGATTGTCGCTCCTGCCACAGCGGACAAGAAGGTATTCTGCTCAAAGAAGATGCACACGTCGGTCTGGTCGCTGATCCGTCATGGGGGGGCAATAATCAGTGCGCCTTGTGTCACGGCAACATCGCAGAACGTTTTGCCACCAGTTTACATGCGACGCTCCGCGGCGAACACGCGCTCTTTGAGAAAAGGACAGGTTTCTCTCTTGAATCCGCGCCGGGAGTTCACGAAGAATATGACGACGAATGCAATAAATGCCACGCGACGTGTGGGTCGTGCCATATCAGCCGCCCGGACGCTGTGGGCGGAGGATTCATTCAGAGCCATCGAATCAAGCGTACGCCGGATTTGAAGAATCAATGTACAGCCTGCCACGGCAGCCGCGTTGGAGATGAATATACGGGAGCGAATGAAGGATACAGCGCGGATGTTCATTACGTGCCTCATGCAATGAACTGCCGGGAGTGCCACACCGGCGCTGAAATGCACGGTGATGGAAATCTTTACGAACATCGCTATGAAGTCGAGAATGCGCCCGCCTGCCGCGATTGTCACGATATCGGACCGCAGGATAATGTCTATCATGAACAGCATGGTGACAACCATCAATGTCAAGTTTGTCATTCGCAGGAGTATAAGAACTGCAATGCCTGCCATGTCGGCGGCGACGGACTTGCGGAACCATCATGGCTTGCGTTTAAAATCGGGCGCAATCCTATTTCCGATTACCGCCCTGCGGATTTTGTGGTTCTGAGGCATATTCCGATTGTAGAGGATACCTACAGCAATTGGGACGGAACGCTGACTCCGCTCTATGCAGAGGAACCGACGTGGAAATATGCGACACCGCACAATATCAAGCGTTGGACAGCCCGCACAGACACCAGTGGAGGATTATCCTGCTCAGCCACCTGCCATAACACTCCGGCAGATACATCCGGCTTCTTCCTTCGGCAAGCGGATCTGAATCTTCTTCCCGTCGCAGAACAGGAAGCGAATCAGCATCTGATTGTGCCGGACGGCCCGCCTCCATGGTAAGCAGATTTTACCAAAGCTGAAATAATTCCATAAATAATCTAACACAGGAGAAAAAACATGAAATCACTTTTTCGCTTAACAGCTTTAGCTATCCTCGTCTTAAGCTTAACCTTCTTTATTGGTTGTTCGAGTGATGACGACGATAATCCAATCACCCCCCCAGCCAATATTTTTGCGGATGTTGCTCAGATCGGTGATGACTATCTAACGGCGGGAACGAATAATATCGTAGCCGCTGATGTGTATGCGGAACTGACTGGTGGGAATAACAATCTTTTCATCATTGACTTACGCAGTGCCGATCACTTCGAGAATTTAGGTCATTGCAGCACCGCCGTGAACTGGAGCATTGGAAGTCTGCCGGATAATGCTGATCAGATTCCCGCGGGTGCGAAAGTCATCTGCGTCTGCTACACCGGTCAAACAGCCAGCCATGCAACCTGTTACCTTCGCATGATGGGCTACGACGCCTACAATCTGAAATGGGGTATGTGCGGCTGGACGAGCGATGTGGCTGTGAACCTGAACAAGTGGGGAGGACTCGTCCCCGGCGGTCAGACGACTGAGACGGATGCTCATGCGCTGGCGACCGAGTATGATTTGCCAGCGATTGAGGGCACCGATGCCGAAGACGAAATCCATAACCGGACCAATGACTTCTTTGACGCAGGCCTTCAATACATCACGGCGGCTGATCTCTACGCCAACCTCAATGACGGCGATACCAGCAATGATCCGTTCCTATTGAATTACTGGTCTCAGACTTCATATGACGCTGGTCATATTCCGGGTTCCTTTCAGTTCACACCGGGCATTCTTGGGCCGGATGAAAACCTAAAATATCTACCCACGGATCAGGATATTGTTGTCTGGTGTTACACTGGTCAGACATCGGCTCAGGTGTGCACCTACCTGAATATGCTCGGGTACGATGCGTATTCGCTGAAGTTCGGGATGAATGCGATTGATCCCAGTCTGTGCGGAACATCCGTCTATTCTACACCCGGCACGAATTATCCCGTCGTCACTGGGCCAGCGTAAGCCTTAGGCATGCAAAGGTTTCCAATTTCGTTAACCCTTTAGAAAGAAGTGGGGCTTGGGTAACGCTTGCCCAAGCCCCCTTATTGTTTAAAAAACATCTCAAGAGAGACCTGCCTATGATTACGGCCTCTTGGAAAACAGAATCGACTCGGCGATTTCCTCTGTTGCTTCTCCTTTTCCTGCTGTTTGGTTTGTGCGCCTCCGCTTCGGCGGCAGTTGTTTCAGGGCGAGCTTCCGTCTGGAGCTACGCGCGGGAAGACACGGCCAATCACGTCGTGGTGGTCCCGCAGCTTTCGGTGACTATCCATCAGCTTGGCAGGGAAAGTCTGAGTTTCCAGACGACGCTCCGCGGTTTTTACGATTTCCGCGACGGTGAATCCAGTGATGAACAGGTGCGCATTCAGAGAGCGGTGTTCATCTATGCTCCTCGAAAATCACGCTGGGAGATTCGCGCGGGACAGCAGTGGCTTACCGAGGGTGTCGGTCGCGGAACCATCGCCGGATTGTGGGCTCGTTATAAAGCAAGTCCGAAACTATCCCTGACAGCGTACGGCGGGCCGCGATTGTCGCGCTCGATTTCTCTGGTGACGGGAAACGAAGATAACGGGATTGCCGCCGGAGTTCACGCCCGAACGAAAATTGGGCGCCATCGTCTGGGACTTTCGTACACCTATACCGGCAAAGAGGGTGATATTCTTTATCACGGTGTCGGGGTGGATGGTGTCGGTAGATTTCATTCGAAGCTGAACCTGCGCGCCCGGCTCCACATGAATCTGGAGCAAAGCACCGTTGAGACGGCTCAACTTGTCGCCGCGTGGAAGGCATGCGAGAAAGTCGATGTGACGGCTGAACTGCGTCGCCAGACACCGCGAATTTTCGAGGATTCGTATTTTGTTCGCTTCCTCGAACATGCTTCGACGGATTTCGTGCGCGCTGCCATGCGATGGACATTCTACAAAACCCTCTACATGAAACCTGGTGCTTCCGCGCTCTTTGCCGAGGATGAGCTGTTCTATAAGGTGCGCTTGGCTTTCGGCATTCCCATTGTCGAATTTGGTTTCACGCACTGGCTGTCCATTTCCGAAGGCGCGATGGATGGTTTTTACGGTCAGGCGCAATATCGAATCGGGCGATTCGGACAGGTGTTCGGCGGTTTCGATTTTTCGAAAGGCTCCAATTCCGACATGCGCGAGGATGTCAACTCGCATGTGACGTATTTGGGAGCGCGCTACAATATTACGAACGCCATTAACGTTTCAGGCCGAGTGGAACACATTGAAGATTTTGAGCGCAGTGAAGATATTCGCGGACTGTTTTCCCTCTCCGCGCGGTTTTCGACTCTGCACGGGAGCGGACGATGAGACGAAAACACACTTCTTCAATCATCCGGCTCGCGCTGGGAATCTGCATAGCCGGAATCTTTCTGGTCGGGATGTTCGCCCAAGCGTCACGTTCGCGTGAAATGACGTCGGCGGCCGCTCGCGGCTTGAATTTTCCACATGAATTTCATCGTGTAGATGTTGGACTCGAGTGCAGTGACTGTCATGCCGCCGTGACGAGCACGACCGGCCGGGATGATTTGTTGCCCAGCCATGACCAATGCAGCGACTGCCACGGAATGGATGAACCGGATGAGTGCTCAAGCTGTCACTTGTCTGACGAGCCTGAATTAAGTCCGAGAATACAAAAGTTCTCTCCGAAGTTCAGTCATGAATATCATTCGGTGGAAGGAAAACTCGCCTGCAATGCTTGTCACGCTGAGCTTGATGGTCTTCTGCCGCCGGAGCAGGTGGGGCATCTGCCGGATATGGCGCAGTGCATGACTTGTCACGAACAGAGCCGTGTTTCAAACGCCTGCGCGGAATGTCACTTGCCGACGGATGATTTAGAACCTGCTGATCACAAACTGAACTGGATGAACTTGCACGGCAGCTTCGCCTCGGCGTCTCAGGACGAGTGCGCGCTTTGTCACAGCGTGGGGGAAGATTGTCAGGCTTGCCATAACGGCGACGAAGTTTCCATGCCGCATCCCAACAACTATGTTTCAACGCATGGTTTTGACGCGCACCTTTCCGATATGACCTGTGGTGTTTGTCATGACCAGCGGGATTATTGTAATGAATGCCACCGTTCGCTGAATATTCTTCCCGCGGATCACTTCCGTGGGGGATGGGTTACCGCTTCGGGTGGTGTTCATAGTGAAGAGGCTAAGTTTGATCTGGAAAGCTGCATGTCCTGTCATGAAGCTCCGGAGCAAGAACCCGTTTGCGCTCTATGTCACGGGGAATAAGCATCATGTTTGAAAAGAATAGATTTCTAATTTTACTCTTTGGGATACTCATCGCGGCGATAGTGCTGACATCGTGCAGTGAATACCGGACTCCCAATGGTTATCAAGCTCATCCTGATGGCTGGTCAATTCCATCCAGCGATGCTTTCCACGGGCAGGGAGCGCTGAGCACTCACGGGCAGGGATGTGCCTCGTGCCACGGTGAGGATTATCAGGGCGGCGAAGAAGGACAGGGCTGTTACGATTGCCATGTCTATCCGCATCCATCCATTACCGGTGGGCAAGCGAGTACTCATCAGGCGATGATTTCTTCTCACGATTGGAATCTGAGCGAGTGCAGCGGTTGTCATGGAGCCGATTACACCGGCGGTCGGACAGGCGTTAGCTGCAAAGAATGCCATATCGGACCGAATGGTCCCGAAGATTGCACAACTTGTCACTGGTTGCCGCCGGTCACCGATGCCGGTCTGCCCTATGGAATGATTTCTGGAGCGGCGGGAGCGCATTCGGCGCACATGTCGAAAGGTTACGCCTGCACCGAATGTCATCTTGACGTGACGAATATGGAAAACCCGATGGATCACGCGGACGCTTTACCGGCTGAGATCGATTTCTCCGATGCACAAATTGCGAACCTTGCTCCGCACGAGCCGATTTACCTGAGCAGCGGCCCCGCCGAAAACGGCAACGGTTCCTGCGGCTCACTATATTGCCATTCCGATGCTCGCGGCGGCTCACCGAACCAGCCGGTAAGCTGGCACGGCGACCCAATGGCTTGCGGCGATTGCCACAACATTCCTCCTTCCGCGCCGCCGGTGATGGGTTCTCAGTGTCACGTCTGCCACGGGAATGTAAATCCGAATTCGAATTACGACTATCCCGATTCCATTCGGTTTCTCCAGTCTGAGCTGCACGTCAACGGGGAGGTTGACTTCTAAAGAAATCACTTAATAGCGAACGATAAAGAAACCCTTCGAGATAGGTTAGTCTCGAAGGGTTTCTTTTTTGAGAGGTAGGGAGGTTCTTGAGGTTTATTTATCACTCTTGACGATGTAGAATTTTTTTACGCCCGCACTGACCGCGCCGCCATCCGTCCATGATGTTATGGGCAGGTAAACAGTGGCTTCGGAAGTTGCAAAGCTTCCAGTGGGATCCGTGTCACTGTAGATATTGTACGCTGAGGTATTCTGTGTTTCACTCCAGTTCAAGACAATATCATTTCCCGAGCGAATCGCTGTCAAATCCGTTACAGGTGACGGCCAGATATAAGGGATTCGTCCGTACATGAAATCCGCTGCAGAGAAGCTTCTATTACAAATCTCGCCGCGAGTGAGTGCCTTAAGCCCCTCGCGAAGAATAAACAAACAAGCTTTGCAACATAACCCTCCATAAATGCGTCTTGTTATTATGGATAGGTACGGTCTTGAACTTGAGCCGCCCTCTTTTTCATACCTTGATTATCCAATTTTAATTGACAAAAGCGAAGAAAAAACTACAAAAACGTGCGTTTGTATCCCGGTTCCTGGAGCGAATGGATCCATCACAATCCATAAATTATATATCCCCCCGTTCACGGGGGGACACAGGGGGGGTAACCTTGCAAAAATTTTGCCGTGGTGTATGTGTCATGCGCCCGGAAATTTTCCCCGCGTGATTTCATAGAGGAAAACGGCGGTTGCGGTTGCGAGATTCAGCGATTCCGCGCCGCCCCGTCCCGGCAGCGTTGCGTGATGTGAGCATGCCTGCGTTAGCTCTTCAGACAAGCCCCGCGTTTCATGTCCGAGCACAAGCACAACAGGCGCGCGCAATTCTTTTATCGTCTGTAAGGGATGGCCGCCGTGAGCCACTGCTGCCACAGCGCTCCCTTTCCAGCTTTTTATAAATTCCACGAGATTTTCTTCCTGCCGAAACGGCTGCCGGAAAATCGCTCCCATCGAACCCCGCACAACCTTCCCGTTCCACACTTCCGCCGACCCTTTGCCCAGTATCAACGCTGATGCTCCAAAAAACGCCGCCGTGCGCAGGAGTGTCCCGCAGTTTCCCGGATCAGTAACTTGCTCAACCAACACCGCTACGCCTGATTTCCGAACCGGCAACTCAAAAACGCTTCCAATCGCTAAAATTCCTTGCGAGTTTTCCACACTCGATAACCGCGCAAAATCACGCGCGTTCGCTATGAAGACATCTTTTCCCGATGAACGAACAAGCGACTCGAAACGGGTAAGATGTTCACGAGAGACAATCATCGCTTCTATGGGAGCTTTTGCTTTCAGCGCTTCTTGTACGCAGATTTCGCCTTCGATAAGAAACTGACCGTGTTTCTTGCGATATTTTTTTTGCTTGAACGACGCCCATTTGGTGATCTGGTGTCGCGTAGGAGCTATGTCGTGCCATGTATCCATGAAGCGATGCTCGATTACTTTAAAGCGGTTAGAGCTGATGGTAGAAGTCGTTTCACAGCGACTAGGTTTCGGATCTTTTCGAGATTTATGTACATCCCTGCGCTTAGATTATCCGATTCGTCGGCATTCAAGTCGATAAGACGATAACGCAGGCCATCCGTCACCAACACATGACGACAGCAGGTGAGCTTGTGTTGTTTGACATAATTCCTTGCCTGTTCTTCGGCCCACGCTAATCCAGACCCAATCCGTTTGACCTCTACAACAAGGCAACAGTTTTCTCTTTCTCTCAGCCCAACATCACCACTGGGTGGAGTGCAGAAACAAGAGACATCGATCTTATTCCATTGAATGGCGATCTGCTGCTCGCTCCATCCTAACGCCAGTAGAAATGGGACGACCATATAGGTGACAGTTTCTTGTTCAACGGGCGAGGCTTCTGCTTCCTTGTACCAACGGTAGAGCCGCTTGATCTGTTGAATCACGCTGCATGTTTGAGATACGGCTGAATGGCTCAATCCATGTCGAAACAAATCCTCTGCAATTGCTT